>NZ_SLUN01000009.1:46949-152478 GCF_004340685.1 Hydrogenispora ethanolica
TGGAGGAAGACGCTACGGAAGAAACCGCAGAAGACGCTGAGGAAGCTGTAGAGGAAGAATCTACGGAAGAGATCGCAGAGGATTCTGAGGAAGCCGTAGAGGAAGAATCTACGGAAGAGATCGCAGAGGATTCTGAGGAAGCCGTAGAGGAAGAATCTACGGAAGAGATCGCAGAGGATTCTGAGGAAGCCGTAGAGGAAGAATCTACGGAAGAGATCGCAGAGGATTCTGAGGAAGCCGTAGAGGAAGAATCTACGGAAGAGATCGCAGAGGATTCTGAGGAAGCCGTAGAGGAAGACGCTACGGAAGAAACCGCAGAAGACGCTGAGGAAGCTGTAGAGGAAGAATCTACGGAAGAGATCGCAGAGGATTCTGAGGAAGCCGTAGAGGAAGACGCTACGGAAGAAACCGCAGAAGACGCTGAGGAAGCCGTAGAGGAAGACGCTACGGAAGAAACCGCAGAAGACGCTGAGGAAGCCGTAGAGGAAGAATCTACGGAAGAGATCGCAGAGGATTCTGAGGAAGCCGTGGAAGAAGATGCTACGGAAGAATTAGAAGAAGATTCTGAGGAAGCCGTGGAGGAAGAATCTACGGAAGAAACCGCAGAAGACGCTGAGGAAGCCGTGGAAGAAGATGCTACGGAAGAGATCGCAGAGGATTCTGAGGAAGCTGTAGAGGAAGAATCTACGGAAGAGATCGCAGAGGAAACTTCCGAAGAGGCCGCTCTCCCGAGTTCGGATGAGATTAACAAACAACTGAAACCAGTTTATTTTGATACCGATAAATTCAATATTCGTGCAAACCAAGTCGCGGTTTTAGATAAAGCCATTGCGATTATCAAAGCCAACCCGCACTTGAAAGTGATCGCCATTGCCGGCAATTGCGACGAGCGGGGGACTTCCAAGTATAATCTCGCTTTATCGGCGCGGCGCGCGCAAACGGTGAAACAATACTTCATCAATCATGGTATCGATGGTTCTCAGATCGTCATCTTTACATTCGGTGAAGCGCATCCCGCTAAAAAAGGTCATAACGAAGGTGCATGGAAATTTAACCGTCGAGTGGATATTCAAGTCTGGGAAGATGTCGTAACAGAGGCCCAGGTTTTGCAGACTGTCCATTTGGATTGAGTCTCTTTGCTGTAACAACGGGCTGCCGCAGATCACCTTCTGCGGCAGCTCTTTTTTATTGACCTGTTGAGGGTTTGGCGACGGGGGGCGGTTGGCGGAGCTCACCAATGGCGGGGCGATAAAAAGCGGCTTGGTCCGGCCCATCCACTGGATTATCCGGTACCTGACGCCTTTGCTATTGCTCCTGATCTTCCTGAATTCGGTGGGGATCATGAAATTCTGAAGCATCCGCAGAACCGGCCGCCCGAACGCGGCCGGTCGCGCTTTGGCTGCTTCTAACGATCCTGGACCATAGAATCGCTAGCGATCGTAAACACTATGGGAGAACACCAAATGACGAAGGAGGAGAGCAAGAATGGCTGTGGCAATTTTCGGAGCGGGCTGCTTTTGGGGAGTGGAGGCTGCTTTTCGTGGGCTGGACGGAGTGACCGACACCGCGGTGGGGTATATGGGAGGCGATCTGGATCATCCCACTTATGAGGATGTATGTACCGACAGGACCGGCCATGCCGAAGTGGTCCGGGTCGAATACGATCCGGAACGCGTCTCCTACGAACAATTGCTGAAGAAGTTTTGGGAGATTCACGACCCGACCACCCTGAACCGGCAAGGACCGGATATCGGGACTCAATACCGTTCGGTCATTTTCTATGAAGATCAGATGCAGCAAGCCGCGGCGTCTGCCGCCAAAGCGGAACTGGAGCGCTCGGGGCGTTTCAGCCGTCCGGTCGTTACCGCGATCCTGCCGGCGGGTCCGTTTTGGCGGGCGGAGGAGTATCACCAACGTTACTTGGAAAAGCGGGGGCTCAAAGGCTGCGGCCTCCCCGGCCCGCAGGGAGCGGATTGAGGATTGCTACCGCGGGCGGGCTGTTTTCCTTGAAATTCACATTGCCGCCCCTCGGCGATACACTTCACGCGGAATGGTTTTCAGCCAAGCACGGCAGGAGATTTGGGAAACCGCCGCGAACTAAAAGCTGTGATAAACCCGGTCAAAAAAACCGGGAGGTCACAGCGATTGCTTGAAGCAAGTGATAAAGTCGTTTTAAAATTCTTTGGCAAGCTTATTTTTATTTCCTCAACTTTCGCAGAGAAGAAAGTAATCGAGGCCATGTACATATAAGGATGAAAAGAAAAATAGAAACATATCCTGACAAACGGCTAAAAGCAGATCTGGTGGAATGCAGAGGGGAAAACTTTTGGATGCTTGTTCCTTTGGCCCACGGTTCCGGCGGCGGGTTACTTTTTTGGCGGCAAAAAAGTAACCAAAAAAACCGTTGGATTCGGCCTTATCCATCCATGGGGCCTCATCTTTACGACTTCCTGTCGCTGAGAACCTACGGATTCCAAACCTTATACGGTATACTGATCTTAGAATTAAATAATAACCGTAGTAGCCAGAGGGGGGTCTCCCTCATTCATTCCGGTTCTTGAACGTCTTCGCCATCCCTGGCCTTCTGCCTGGCAACCAAGTTATGGCTTCCGTTCCCGACCGCTGTTTTTCATCCAGGAAAAGAAGCGGCGCCGTCTCCCTCCATAGAGACGGGTGCGATTCGTTTTTTTGGTTTTTTTATCAAACTCAAATGCCGAAAGGAGCTTTTATCTTTCGAAAACAGTACCCGCCTTCAGGGAAGAAGGCGGACGACGCATATTTTCGCGGATGAAAAACTGCGGTCGTCAGCGGAAGCCTACACTTAGTTGCCAGGCAGAATGCCATGGATGGCGACGGCATGCTAGAACCCCGGATGAATGAGGAGGCCTTGGAACCTCGGTTCCAAGTGGGCGGTTTCCAAAGGGTGTCCCACTACACCCTTTGGTCCTGGGGTCAGGACATGGAAGTCCAAAAAATCGGCTTCGCCAGGAAGGCGATAAAAGCCGATGGTGTGGGGGCAGGAATAGCCCCCATCGGCTTTCTGTCGCTTAAATCATTGCTTGTTTTTTTACATGGAAGCCCAGTTACTTATTTTTTATATGTCAAGCTGATTTATTGTCATGATGCTATACCGAATTATTTTAAGGATTTACTGGTAAATTTGATCTACGAAAGTTGAGTTATTTCGAAAGACTTTATCCCCATGGCTTCTAAAAATCAAACGGTCGGGCGCCGGACGCTTCTTCTCGTGAAAGACGGGGGACAGCCTCCGCTGCGGCCGGCGATTGGGTGAGTGCGCATGGATCGTCATGATTTAGCCCGGATCTTCAATGAGATTGGAACCTTCCTGGAACTGCAGGGGGAGAATCCTTTCAAATCCCGCGCCTATTACAATGCAGCCCGGACCATTGAAAATCTCAACGTCGAGCTGGAAGAGCTGGCCCGCGAAGGACGTTTGGGGGAGATCCCCGGCTTTGGCCCGGCAATCATCCAAAAGATCAGCGAGTGGTTCCAGACCGGAACCATTGCCTATTATGAGAACCTCAAACGCGCCATTCCGTCCGGATTAGTGGAATTGCTGGGGGTCCCGGGTCTCGGGCCCAAAAAGATCAGCCAGGTCCATCAAACGTTGGGCATCGCCAGCCTCGAGGAGTTGGAGGAGGCTTGCGAAGCGAACCGGCTGGCCGGTTTGCCGGGCTTCGGCGCCAAAACCCAGGAGAAGATCGTCGCCGGGATCCGTTTCCTCAAGGAACACCGCGGGGAATACCTGCTCTATGAGGCGCTGGCTCAGGGCCTGGCGCTCCGGGAACAATTGGCCGGACATCCCCTGGTGGAACGGGTTGAACTGGCCGGAAGTTGCCGGCGCTTCAAAGAGATCGTCAAGGATCTGGACCTGGTGGCCGGGACGGCGGATCCCGACGCCGTCATCCAGTTCTTCCAGCAGCTTCCCGAGGTGGCGCAGGTGGTGGCCAGCGGTTCCACCAAAAGCACGGTGGTGTTGCATTCGGGGATCAATGTCGACCTGCGGGTGGTCGCGCCGCGGGAGTTTTCCCATGCTTTGCAGCATTTCACTGGCAGCAAGGAACATAATACGGCCCTGCGGCATCTGGCCAAGGAACAAGGCTATAAAGTCAACGAATACGGCCTTTTCCAAGCCGACGAGCCCCGCTACTGCCGGGATGAGGCCGCGCTTTACGAGGCGCTGGGTCTGCGCTATATTCCGCCCGAACTCCGCGAGAACTTGGGAGAGCTGGAAGCGGCCGCGGAGGGACGATTGCCGCGCCTGGTGGAGGCCGGGGACCTGCGCGGCTTGTTTCATATCCATACCACTTACAGTGACGGCGGAAACACGCTGCGGGAGCTGCTCCTGGCCGCCCAGGAAAGGGGCTACGCCTACCTCGGCGTCAGCGACCATAGCCAGGCGGCGGTTTATGCCCACGGCCTGACCCGGGAGAAACTGCTCCTGCAATGGGCGGAGATCGACCGCTTGAATGAGGAGTTTCCCGGATTCCGGATCTTCAAGGGCATCGAGGCCGATATCCTGCCCAGCGGCGAATTGGATTACGATCGGGATTCCCTTTGCCGCTTCGACTTTGTGATCGGTTCGATCCACTCGCAATTCCGGATGAGCCGCGCCGAGATGACCGGACGGCTGCTGAAGGCGATGGATAATCCATTCCTGACGATGCTGGGTCACCCCACCGGCCGGATCTTGCTGGGACGGCCCGGGTATGAGGTCGATCTGGAACCGATCATCGCCAAGGCGGCGGAGCGGCGGATCGTCATCGAATTGAATGCCAATCCGTACCGGCTGGACTTGGACTGGCGTTGGTGCCGCCGGGCCAAAGAGCTGGGAGTGATGCTGGCAGTCAATCCGGACGCCCATAGCGTGGCTGAGTTGGACCTGGCCCGCCGGAGCCTGCCGTTGGCCCGCAAGGGGTGGCTCGAGGCGAAGGACCTTTTGAATACGCGCAGCACAGCCGAGATCGTCCAGTATCTGGCGGAGAAGAAACCGGACTAGGAATGGAGCGGAGGGAGGGTTCTGAGAAAGGCTGCCGTGATATCGGGTCCGGATCAAGAAAAGCTTTAAGTTGGGACGGGTCTCTGATATAATAATACAAATATGTTTTTGGAAATACCTTGGCGGAAGTGCGAGGGTCTCCTCGGATTTTATGAGCTTCCTGAATTTCCGGGAAATCCGCGCATTTTTTTCTGAAACCACGGTATTGATTTATAAAGGAGTGATTGATGCATGGAACTCAAACTGGGTTTGCCGAAGGGCAGCTTACAGGAGTCGACATTCAGGCTTTTCAAAAAGGCGGGTTTTAATATCTCCGCCAACGAACGCTCCTATTACCCGGGGATCGACGATCCGGAGCTCGATGGGATGCTCATCCGGGCGCAGGAGATGTCCCGCTATGTCGAGGAAGGCGTGCTGGATGTGGGTATTACCGGGAACGACTGGATTCTCGACAATCATTCGGATGTGGTGGCCGTGGCCGATCTGGTCTATTCCAAGCAGACCCTGACCCCCTGCCGCTGGGTGCTGGCGGTGCCCAATGATTCGCCGTTCAATAAGGCGGAGGATCTGGACGGGAAACGGATTGCCACCGAACTGATCCACGTCACGGAGGATTATTTTGCCGCCAAAGGGGTGCAGGCCGAGATCGAGTTCTCCTGGGGCGCCACGGAGGTCAAACCGCCGGTGCTGGCCGACGCGATCGTCGAGATCACCGAGACCGGCAGCTCGCTCAGAGCCAACAAACTGCGGATCATCGATACGGTGCTCCAGGTCAAGAACCAGCTCATCGCCAACCGGAGCGCCTGGGAAGATCCTTGGAAACGGCAGAAGATCGAGAACATCGCGATGCTGCTGAAAGGGGCCTTGATGGCCGAAGGCAAGGTCGGATTGAAGATGAATGTGGAGCAGAAGAATGTCCCCCTGGTCATGGAGATCCTGGATTCACTGAAGAATCCAACCGTGTCGCAACTGTCCGACCCCGATTGGGTGGCCTTGGAAGTGATCACCGATGAACGGGTGGTCCGCGACCTGATTCCCAGGCTGAAACGCGCCGGGGCGCAGGGGATCGTCGAGTATCCGCTGAATAAGGTGATTTACTAGCACCGGCGGGATTTCCCGGTATGCGACAAAAAAGCATGGCTTTGGTGGCGGGGTCTCCTCGCCATTTATTTTTCAGCAGGTTTTGGGAAGCCAGTGATCAACCCCGGCCTTCGGACGGGGTTGATCAGGACGTTTTTGGGACGGCCGGGAGACGGCCGCGAAACCAGTCAGCAGGAGGGAACGGACCATGGCGTTTGCTATTCTTGAATATCAGGACCGGTTGAAAAGGCTCCGTCAGGCGCTGGCGGAGCAAGGGGCCGATCTGGCGTTGTTGTCGCAGAATTCGGATATCTATTATTATTCCGGCTCGGTGGCGCCGTTGTATCTGGCGGTCCCGGCCCTGGCGGAGCCATTTCTGCTGGCCCGCAAGGCGGAACAGCGGATCCGTGAGGAAGCGGCCCATCTGCCCTTGGAACTTTTTCAAAGCACCAAGGATTTGAAGGCCATCTTGGAGCGGCGCGGCTTGGGCCGGACGCGCCGGATCGGGTTTACGCTCGACACTATCAGTTATGCGTCGGTCAGCCGTTGGCTGGCGCTATTCGAAGCGGCGGAGCCGGTCGATCTCTCCTGGGAGATCCGGGCGGCCCGCTGGGTCAAGTCGAAGGCGGAGATCGCGGTCCTGGCCAGGGCCGGAGCGATCATGGCGGAGCTGCCGGAATGGGTCCGCGCCTCTTTCCGGCCGGGAATCTCCGAACTCGAGCTCAGCGCGATGCTGGAAGGCTCCATGCGGAGCCGGGGCCACGCCGGATTGGTGCGTTGCCGGCGGGAAGGCATCGAGATGGGCATGGGCGTCTGCTCGGCCGGGGCGAGCGCACTGGCGGGAACCAAGTTTGACGGCGTTTGCGCTGGAGCCGGGACTGCGCCGGCGGTACCTTATGGCGCCTGCGGCAAAAGGATTCAACCGGGAGAACCGGTGGTGTTGGATTACGCCTTTAACCTCGAGGGTTATCACATCGACCAGACCCGGCTTTGCTGTTGGGGCGAGCCCCCCGCCGCGGTGCGCGAGGCCTATGCGGCCATGCTTCAGGTGGAGCAACGGGCGCTGGCGACGATGCGGCCGGGCGCCGGTTGGGGCGAGGTTTACGATGCGGCTTGCCGCCTGGCGGCGGAGTTGGGATATGAAAGGGAGTTTATGGGGCTGGGCGCCGAGAAGGTGCGGTTTGTGGGGCACGGGATCGGCCTGGAATTGGATGAGCCGCCTTTTTTAGCGCTGAAGCAGGAACGGCGCTTGGAGGCGGGGATGGTGGCGGCAGTCGAGCCTAAGGTCTCCTTGCCCGGGGTCGGTGTGATCGGGATCGAAGATACGGTGGTGGTCCGCGAGAATGGGGTGGAGTTACTGACGACCTGTGCCCCGGAGATGATTATCATCCCCCATCCTTAAACCGGAATATTATCGGCGGCTCCCTCGTAGGATGTGGTGAAAATGAACGAGGGGGGAAGGCGGATGAAGAGTCTGGAGATCAAGCGGATCGGAGGCGGGTCGTGTTTCCGGTTTGGCTTTGCAGTCGGGATCGTTGTCGGATTGGTGACTTGCATTGTATTATTGGTCGCCCGAATTTCGCTCCGGGAGATCGGGATCGAGTTGGGGACGGTGGCGCCCACTTCGGGAGCGCTGCAGGTGGGAGCGGCGGTTGCCGGAGTGATCATTGCCAGCCTGGCGGCCGGACTGATCACCGGGGCGGGCGGCGCTATCCTGGCGTTTATCTATAACGTGTTCGCAGCCACTGTCGGCGGGATCCAGCTCAAAGTAGACGAGTAACGCCGACGCCGGTTGCCGGAGATTTTCTCTTATCCAACTGACCATTCTTACGGCGGTGTTCTTCAATTCACTGCGAATCAAGCGAGAGGCGGTATGCGATGCCGCCTATATTTATGGCCGCGGCCGGAAAGACTTTCGGGTGGTGCGGCTCCTGGTGGAAAGAGCAGGGAGGACGCGCGCAAAGAACCGACTTGTTTTCATTGTAAATTTGGGATATAATTGGATTACTTCGGGCGGAATAATCAAATCCAACGAATGCTTAGTATGGGAATCGCCCGATTGCACAACCCGGTTCTTGAACGTACAGGTGCGTAGCGGTATATTCCCGGATTCGGGAGACGAAAAAGTTCAATGGTTGGGGCTTATTGATAATTTCTGAATGGGAATAGGGTCAAGCTTTTTAGCTGCTTCAAAAAATAGATAGAGAGAATGTCTGCAGTAAGGACTCGGGTATCGGTTGGGGTTAGAAGGGGTTGGGGGAATGGAGCGACTCGTTGATCGCCTCCGTGAACTGCTGGAACAACTGCGCGCTTTGGGCTATCATCCGTTCCAGGTTAAACAGATCATTGAGGACACGCTGGGAAAGACCGATTTGGAGTCTCTCTCCGGCCAGGAACAGGAGCAGCTTGCGAAAGCGCTCGAAGAGTATGTTAAGTTTGCCTTGAAATGCCGTTCGGTACGCCGTTGATACCTGAGGGGCATTTTTTGTTTTCAGCCCGCCTCATCCAATGTTGCGAAAGACTCCCGGAATTTGGAGGGTTCTTTCGCTCCGCGCTTCCCCAAATACCCCTCAAAGAGGAATGGTTCCGACTCGCGGGCCGATGAAACAGCTGACGGAGTCAGGTGCATTCGATGATGAATACCTGGAGTATCTGGTTTGGTTTCGCGGCCACGTTGATCATCGGCGGGCTGGCGGTTACCGCATGGCGCCACCGCTTCGCGCCCGGAGCCTTGCCTTTTATGGTGTTCATGCTGGCGCAGTCACAGTGGTCCATCGGGATTTTATTCGGCATCGGCGGCGCCACGGTAGCGGTCAAGCTCGCTTGGATGTATTTTTATATGGGTGCCGCGTATATCTGTCTGCTGTCCTGGGTCGCGATGGCGCTCCAAATGAGCGGGGCCGCCAGGGAATTCTCCCGGAAGACGCTGGCAGGGACGGCGCTGGGCATGGCCGTGCTCTATCTCCTCGCCGTCAGCAACTGGCAAGGCTGGTTCCTGGCGGAAATCCGGGTGGCCGGCAATCAGTTGCAGGGGCGGCGGGGCCCCTTTTACTGGCTGACGCTTGGCTCGCTTTACGGGTTGTTTTTGTGGGGAGTCATCCTCTTCATCCGCCAGTATGGCCGGTCCTGCGGCCTGCGGCGGCGACGGGCCGGAGTGATGCTCATGAGTATCGTGCCCATGCTGCTGCTGAATCTGGTGAATGTTTATTGTATCCAGCGCTATCATCGCAGCCTCCCCGAACCGTTTCCCATCTTTTTCGCCATCACCGATCTGATAATGGCCTGGGGGATTTTCCGGTGGCGGTTCTTTGACATCATGCCGGGGGCCAAGCGGTGGTGGCGGAGAAAATGGGCGACAGCCTGATCATCCTGGACACGCAGGATTATATCGTGGCCCTGAATCCCGCCGCCCAACGGCTGCTGGGCAAGGACCCGGAGGCGCTCGTCGGGGCAAAGCTGCGGGAGGTCTTCGATTTCTGGCCTTCGCTCTGCCAGGCGGTTTCGGACGGAGCTCTCAAGACGGTGGAAGAGCGCTGTGAGCTAGGCGGGATGCGACATTTCCAGATCCATCTTACGCCGCTCCGGGATCCGCGCCAGCGGCCGCTCGGCAAGGTCATTCTGCTGCACGATATGACCGAGCAGAAGCAGGCCGCCGCCCGTTTGCTTGAACAGCAGAAGGCCCTGGCGATCCTGACGGAGCGGGACCGGATTAGCCGGGAACTTCACGACGGCCAGGGGCAGATCTGGGGTTATTTCAATATGCAGCTTGAGGCGGCCCGCAGCTTGATCGCAAGGAACAACGCGGCCGGCGCCGCAGAATTGCTGGCGCAACTCGCCGGCGTGGTCCGGACGGTCCACGCCGGCATCCGCGAGTCCATCGACGGATTGCAGACTGCGGCCGCCGCCGCGGGTGATCTGCTGCAGAGGTTGTCGGAGTATCTGGACTGGTTCGGCCGGAACTACGGGATTCGGACCGAGCTGGCGGTCGCCGGGGAATCGCTGGCGGGGAAATTGTCGCCGGTTACCGAGGCGCAACTGCTGCGGATCGTCCAGGAAGCCTTGGCCAATGCCAAGAAACATGCCAATCCCAGCCGGATCCTGGTAACGGTGGCGGGTGGGGCCGGCCGGGCGACCATCACGGTGGAGGATGACGGCTGCGGCTTCGAGCCGGATCCGGGCCAGCGGAACCGGGGGAGTTACGGCTTGAAGATCATGCGGGAGCGGGCGGAGGACATCGGCGGCGAGCTGCGGGTGGAGTCGGCGGTGGGGTCGGGAACCCGGGTGACGGTGAGCGTCAGGCTGGAGTAAGGCGGCGCGCGGGACCGGGAGGAGACCGCCGCGGATTGGTAGTCAATCGAGGCTTGGAGAGGTCGAACGGGCATGAAGGTATTGTTGGTCGATGATCACGCGTTGTTTTTGGAAGGGCTGAAGAATTTATTAGTTGCCAATGATTTTGAGGTGATCGGAACCGCCCGGAGCAGTCTGGATGCACTGAGCAAGGTCGAACTGTTGCGGCCGGATCTGATCTTGATGGATATCCAGATGCCGGGCTGCAACGGGATCGAAACGACCCGGATGATCAAGGAGAAATATCCGGAGATCAAGATCGTGATGCTGACGGTCTTTCAGGATGACGCCAATCTCTTTGAGGCGATCCGGGCCGGGGCCTCCGGCTATCTGCTCAAGGGGATGGAGAAGGAGAAATTTCTGGAGCTGCTGGCGGGGATCGCCGACGGCGAATCGCCGTTGTCGCCGGGATTGGCCGCCCGGGTGCTGGCGGAGTTCGCGCGGCGGGAAAACGAACGCGTCCGCGACGAGGCTGTCAGCCAGGAAATGACGACGGTCCTGACGCCCCGGCAGATCGCGATCCTGCAGGGAGTAGCCCAAGGTCTGACCTACAAGGAGGTTGCCGACGCCATGGGCCTGAGCGAGGCCGCCATCAAATACCATATGGGCGAGATCACCGGCCGGCTCCAGCTGAAGAACCGTTCGCAAGCGGTGGCCTATGCGATGGAGATGGGCCTGCTCAAGGAGGGAAAGTCAGGCAAGGAACGCTAGGCCCATGGAATGCCCGGAAGGGCGAGTCGGGAAAAACATTCAATCGACTTTTATCCGGCCTGTTCCTTTGTGCTGTACAAGATCTGTCAGGAGGCGCTGACCAACGCCGTCCGCCACGGGGAGGCGCGGAACGTGACCATCATTCTGAAAGAGGCCGGCCGTCTGATCCGGCTAATCATCATCGACGACGGCCACGGTTGCCGGGAGATCAAAAAAGGAGCCGGCCTGTCCGGAATGGAACAGCGGGTGAAGACGCTGAATGGCGAGATCCTTTTTTACTAAGAAGAGCTTGCCTGGCGATCCAAATCTTCCTGGTTATCCACAGCCAAAATTCATTAACCCCATTCAACGATCTCGTTTATCCACAGGAATAGATGGTTTATTCACAAAAAGAACTCTTTTATTCACAAAATGAGCTTGCCCGACGACTGAAAGAACTCTTTTTCCCCAAAAAGAGCTCATTCATTCACAAAAAGAGCTCGCTTATCCACAAAAAGAGCTCGCCCGACGATTGAATGAGCTCATTCATTCACAGAAAGAGCTCGTTTATTCACAAAAAGAGCTTGCCCGGCGACCGAAAGAGCTCATTATCCACAAAAAGAGCTTGCCCGGTGACTGAAAGAGCTCATTATTCCCAAAATGAGCTTGTTGAACGACTGAGAGAGCTCATTATTCTCAAAAAGAGTTCATTATTCACAAAAAGAGCTCATTATCAATAAAAATGGCTAATTATTCATAAAAATAGCTCATTTACAATAAAGATCAAAGTTTCGGAAGCTTTCCGGAACCTGAGGAAAGAGGGCCGGGGATTCCCCGTATATCGTTGTGAAAACGTGAGGGCTTTTTTCGTGATTCATGGTCGTCGGCTCCGGTGTGTTTCCGCCTGAAGGCGGGCAGGGAGTGAATCGGCCACTCCCTGCACCCGGCCGCCCAAGGGGACGCTGCTTCCCCTTGGGTATCCCCTCCAATGGCCGGTCCTTCCTTGGACCGGTAAGGTAAATGGACATTGATGTTTTGCCACCGGCCTCCCTTGCCGGCGGCTTCCGGGTCGGTTCCATGCTGCCGACGGCGGTGATTTCATCCGCCATCAACGCCGCGGTGCCGCCGTCCATGGCGGCGGGTGCTCGATGCGACATCCGATCTTTGTAGTAAAGATTTTATTGGACCCATTTGTTTACCAGCGGTCAGCACGGAGGCTGAACGGCACGACATTGTGAAGGGAAAACATCGCCGTCGCCATCTCGAACCGTTTCCAAACAGCGCCGCGGCGCTCGGCTGGACTGAAGAGGGGCTATTATCCCGTGGGATAAAAAACTCCTAACAATTCTATCCTGTAAGATAATTACAATAATGAATCCGATGTGATATCGTATAAGGGTAATCTATAAATGGATGTTTGGGGGAATGGAGTGGAAACGTGACTCCTTGCGAAGGCGACACGTGACCATTGGCATATTGATACATTACGACGCAAGCGTTATCATAAATGAAGATGGAACGATAAACGAGGCAGGCTCCGGAGGAGCGGCTGGAGGCGGTGGAAGAGGGGAACGGAAGGTCGGCTTTCTGATAAAAGTATAGGATCTTTATACTTTATTTCCGCCGGAGACTATACTTTCGGATAGTGCCGTTTTTATCCGGACCTGGTATGATAGAGAAGGACAACCGCTAACGGACGGGCATTTTTTTAATAAGGATTGCAACCTTACATCTCTATTTATTCTCATATTCGGCGGGAGAGCCAAAGAACTTTAGCGGAAAATTTTTGCTTCGCTGTTGCGGTGCGCCGTAGGGGGCAGTGGAGATTCTGAGGGAGCGAACAAAGCGATGCGACGCGTGGAAGTCGTTTTTTACGGAAACTCCGTCTATCTGGCCGGACTTGCGGCCTATCTGCGGGCGGAGCCGGAACTGTGTATCACCCAGGTGGAGTCGCCTTTGGAAGAAGCGTTGGAAGAGTTGAAGATGCTCCGGCCGGATGTGGTGATTTTTGATTGCGGCACTTTGAAACCGTCACGAGTCGTCGACCTGTCACGAAACTATCCCGGCTCCCGTTTCATCGGACTGGATCTGATCAACAGTTATCTCAAGGTCTTTTCCGGGAAGGGAGCACGGATGGCTAACTTGAATGATCTCGGGCGGATCATCGGCGAGGGATGGGATGGAGGAGAATGAAAGGGGAAGGGTGGAAGTATGGAAGTCGAAAGTTAAAAGTCGAAAGTCGAAAAGTAGTCGAAAGTCGAAAAGTAGTCGAAAGTCAAAAGTTAGAAGTCGAAAGTCAAAGGCTGAATGTTGCAAATGAATGATTTATGTTTTGGGTCTTGAGTTGTGATAAACCAGCTAAAAAGCGGGGATGGTCTGAAGTAAGATAAAGTCGTTGTAAAAATTCTCAGTTAGATTTTTCGATTTCAAAAAGTATTCAGGAGGCCTTTTGGCTACGGTTGAAAGATTTGAAGATCTTGAGGTTTGGATAAAAGCGCGTGAGCTCACAAAGTTAATCTATGAAATTACCGCGAAAGATGATTTTGCGAAGGATTTTGGTCTTCGAGATCAGCTCAGACGCGCGTATGTTGCTTTTGATAATGGTTTCATTGATGATTCCTCATGTGAAAAGCTTATTTTTTTGCTGAAGAAATCAGTCGAATGATTTTTGGGCTGATGAGTTACCTACGGACATCAAAAAATGGAATTGGACCGAAATGATTTAATCTTTTACCATCTAATCTTTTGACTCTTTGACTTTCGGACATTCGACTCTTCGACTCTTTGTCATTCGACTCTTTGACATTGGACTCTTCTACTGACCCTTCAAACCTTTGACATCTGATTTATCAATCGGAGGTGGCGCATTTGCATCAAAAGATTCACGAATTAATCGGTGAGCTGCAAACCCTGGGTTATCATGACTTTCAAATCAAACAGATCATCCGGGATATGATCGGTTCGTCCGATCTGAACAGGCTGAGTGCGGCGGAGCAGCGGGAATTGGTGAGCGGGTTGGAGGAGTATGTCCGGTTTGCAATGAAATGCAAGACGGTGCAAAGGGCTCGCTAAAGAAACGGTGAGTGGCGTTCTTGGATTGTTGCGAAAAACAAAGAACCGGGAAATGCTCGGTTTTTTGTTTACCCTTGGAGGGCCGGATTTTTTCATAAATTTGCAGGTCTTACCATTTTTAACATGTTTGTTACAGGAAAAAAACGTATCCTAGTCGAATTAATGAAAACAAAGGCAATTCCAAGAGAACGGTTGGAAATCCAAACGATTTCAAAGATATTGGTTCGTTTTGGAAAAATGGCTTGAACAACTGAAGGGTTTGATACGTCAAAGAGTGGAGCGGGTTCGGAAGATATTTTTTTGAATACCGGGTTTACCGAAACGATTGGGCGGAATTTCATGAAAATTGTTGGAAAGACATTAGGAATTACAAAGAAAAAAACTTTTTTGCCGATATTCATAACGAATCGAACAGATAATCAACTTGGTCGTGAGCGTGAAAAAGGGGGAAACGCGGATGTCCGTTGAATCGCAGCGGGTTTTGGAGGGATTTGGCGGCGAAGGTGTGGGGCCGCAAACGATATATCAGGAGTGTATCTTGAAATTACCCAAGCTCAACTTGGCGGCCCGGTTGGGCCGCTCGCTGGCGCCTGTGATCCTGGTGGCCATCGATTATCTGGCGGTTGTTTTGGCTCTCGTGCTCAGCGACGGGGTCCGGCAGATCATCATGAAGTACTTTCTCGAAGTCGGGCCTTTTACTTTAAACCCCGTTTTTTTCTTCTTCACTATTCCTTTGGTGTATTTGGGATTTATCTCCTATGAAAAGCTGTATACCAAGCGAATGCCCTTTTGGCAGTGTACTGAGAAATTTCTGAAGATCAGCACCTATTCCTCGGTCGTCCTCATCGGCCTGCTCTTCTTTTCCGGCTGGAGCGCCAGCTTTTCCCGGCTTTTCCTGGTCAGCAACTGGCTCATCTCTTTTGTGGTGCTGGTAGTCTTCCGCTACATTGGGAAACGATTGATGGTCAGGAGCGGTCTGTGGAGAAAACCCGTGCTCTTCCTCGGTTCTTCGACCACCGCTGAGCTGATCCAGGCGGCCTTTGAAGAAGAACCCAATATGGGCTACCAGATCGCCGGAGTCATCGACGACCATCCGGCCCGGGGACGAGACGCCCGGTTTCCGGTCCATCAAAATATGAATGACGTGGAATCAATGCTCAAGTCCAGCGACATTCAGGATGTGATGATCGCGGCGGATGGGATCAAGCGGGAGCAATTGATCGATCTGGTCAACCGCATCCAACCATTGGTCAAGAGCCTGGTGGTGATCCCCGATCTGATCGGGGTTCCCATGAGCAATATGGAAGTCAATACCTTGCTCAACCAGAAGGTCATTCTGCTCAACACCAAGAATAATCTCACCAATGCCTGGAACATATTGTGGAAGCGGCTATTCGATCTGGTGGCCGGCACGCTCATCGCGATTCTGGCGACGCCGCTGATTCTCCTGATTGCGCTCTGGATCCGGCTGGACTCGAAAGGCCCGGCCTTTTACAATGCCAAGCGGATCGGCAAGAACGGCCGGGAGTTTATCTGTTACAAATTCCGGACCATGCACGTGAATGGCGATGCCTTGCTCGACGAGTATTTTGACCGGAATCCCGAAGCGAGGGAAGAATGGGAGCGTTTCGCCAAGCTGAAGACGGCGGATCCCCGCGTCACCAGGGCCGGACGGTTTTTGCGCCGGTTCTCCCTGGACGAGCTGCCTCAGGTCTACAACGTCCTCTTAGGCAACATGAGCCTGGTAGGGCCTAGGCCATACCTGCCACGGGAAAAAGAGAAAATGGGTTATTATTACGATACGATCATCGAGACCGTGCCGGGAATCACCGGGCTGTGGCAGACCGGCGGCCGGAATGACGTGGAGTTTGAGGGCAGGCTGGGGATGGACAGCTGGTATGTGCGGAATTGGTCCTTTTGGCTGGATGTGATATTGCTCCTGAAAACGGTGAAGGTCGTGCTGGGGAAACGAGGGGCGTATTAGGGCGTGAGCGGTTGTGGATGTGGATGTGGAGAGTTCGTGGTTGGTAGTTGGTGGTTCTTAAGTTGTAGTTGGGTATAGGGTTCGTGGTTCGTAAAATTGAGGGTTGGTCATCAATGTCTAAGGTTGGTAGTTGAAGAACTTGAATTAACTTCCAGAATAACATCAACAACTACGAACCACGAACTTGAATCAGCAATCAGATCATCATCATCTACCACGAACTTGAATTATCAACCAGAATGACACCTACAACCACGAGCCATGAACTTGAGTCAGCAATCAGAATCAGCATCATTCAGAATTTTGCATCGCCAACAAAACAAATAAAGAGGCGAAAACGATGGATAATGAAAAATTTCAAGCTCTAATATTGGAGCATTTGGCGAAGCTGGACCAGGAAATGGCGGATATAAAAAATAACATGGCTACTAAGGACGAACTCAACCGGGCGATTGCCGATATAAAAAATAATATGGTCACCAAGGACGATCTCAACCGGGGGATTGCCGAAAGTCAAAAAGATATTATTGCAATGCTCCAACATATTGAGAAGAAGCTTGATCTCCAAAATGAGCAAATGGAAGATAAGTTTGACGCTCTTAATGACCGTTTATTCAGCCAGGAAACTCAGTTGCAGCGGCTTAAAAAACAGGCTCGATGAAAGGCGGTGTTGGTTGGTGGTTTGTAGAATTGAGGGTTGGTTGTGAAGCTTAGAGTTGGTGGTTGGTAGTTCGAGATTCTACCACGAACTTGAATTATCATCCAGTGACTTTCACAGGATAACCTCAACAACTACGAACTATTCAGACGGAGAGCATAAACCGGAAATTTGTATAACTCTCCGCTGCGGGAGTCTCCCTTTGTAAAAGCAATTCATCAAGAAGAGATTCCATTATGAAGGAGACCAAGTTAACCTTTACTTGAAAACTTGGTGGTGGTCCCGGGCTTGAGCGGGGTTCCATGAGCAATATGGAAGTAAATACTTTGCGCAACCAGAAGGTGATCATGCTTAACGTCGAGAATAATTTATCCAATTCATGGAATAAAGTTTCTAAACGTATATTCGATCCGGCGGCAGGCGTGCTCATCAGTATCCTCGCGCTGCCGCTGATGGTAGTGAACGCCGTCTGGATCCGGTTGGACTCCAAGGGCTCGGGCCTTTCATAATGTCGAGGGTGTTTGGTTCGTAGTGGTGGTTGTCTGAACCATGATTCACAGGATGGAATGGTTATCATGATTGAATTTTGCGAGGGTATTATTAATGGTTGGTAGTTGGAGATTCTACTACGAGCTTGAATTATCATTCAGAATAACATCAACAACTACGAACCACGAACCTGAATTACATCCTGAATTAGCATCAACAGCATTCATACCCAAGATCCAAGAACAAAAACGCGGGGAGAAATTGAGCTAATGGAGACCGGAAAGTTTCAAGATTTAGTTCTGGAGCATCTGGCCCGATTAACCCAGGAGGTTACGGGAATTCATTCGGATATTGACGAGTTGAAGACCGACGTGACTGGACTGAAGACCGATGTGGCGGCGCTACGGACGGATGTCGATGGGCTTAAGACTGAAGTTACCGGACTCAAGAAGGATGTTAATGAGCTTAAGACCGATGTGGCCGGACTGAAGACCGATGTGGCAGCGCTGCGGACGGATGTCGATGAGCTGAAGACTGAAGTTACCGGACTTAAGAAGGATGTTAGTGAACTTAGAGCGGATGTAACCGGACTGAAAACTGATGTAGCGGTGCTGAGAACGGATGTTGATGGGCTGAAAATTGATCTGGAAAAGGTCAAAGGATCCGTCATCCATATTGAGAACGATCATGGCCGGAAGCTAAACGCGCTCTTTGACGCCGGGGAAGTTTTGCTGGAAGCTAACGGTCGGATGCTCGAATCCCAGACTCGTTTCGAAACGAAACTGGACCGTTTAGCGCTGAAAGTCACCGCTCATGATGTTGTATTGCGCAAGGTGGAATGAACACGATGAAGTTCCAGATGTTGTTGGTTGGTTTGGATTTATTGTTCTTGGTTCTTAGTTCTTGGTAGATTGACGAAGAGCGTTGTTAGTTGTTAAAACCAAGAACCTGAATGAGCATTCAGAATCAACGTCAACAACCAAGAACCAGGAATATGAATTGACATCAAGAGTCAACATCAACATTAAAAACGAAGGAGTGATATTATGCCATTACTAAGAGGTCAAAATGAAAAATACACCTATAAAGACTATCTAACTTGGCCGGATGAAGAAAGATATGAACTAATTGATGGCATTCCTCACTTGCAAGCCGCGCCCATATGGCAACATCAGGTAATTTCACGTGAATTGTTAATCCAATTCGGTAATTATCTTCAAGGTAAGCCATGTCAAGTTTTTTCTACACCCTTTGATTTAAGATTACCAGAAAGTGATGAAAAGGATGAAGACGTAGCCAATGTATTGCAACCGGATATCCTTATTATATGTGATAAATCCAGACTTAAAGGAACAGGTTATTATGGCGCGCCTACACTTATAATCGAAATTGTTTCTCCATCGTCCGGTAAGATGGATAAATTATATAAATTTAACAAATATGAGAAGGCTGGCGTTCAAGAATATTGGATAGTAGAGCCGGAAGAGAAAATTATCAATGTATTTACCCTTTTGGAAAACAATCGCTACGGTAGACCTGATGTATATTCTGAAGAAAATAGTGTTAAAGTTGGAGTTTTTCCAGATTTACTGATTGAATTAAAATCGGTATTTGCTTATTAGATGGACGAAGAGTGTGATTGGTAGGTAGTTGGCGGGTGGGGCGAAGAGCGTTGTTGGTTATTAGTTGTTAGTAGAACCAAGAACAATGAATCAACTTCAAGAATCAGCATCAACAACCAAGAACCTGAATCAGCAATCAGGTCAGCGTCAACAACCAGGAACTTTACCGAGGAGGATTTTACGTGAGGAAAGCTTTGATAACCGGAATCACCGGGCAGGATGGTTCCTATTTGGCCGAGTTTTTGCTCGATAAAGGATATGAAGTTCATGGACTCATCCGCAGGGCGAGTTCGTTTAATACCAAAAGGATCGATCACTTGTTTGAGGATCCGGAAATTGGGAATAAAAGCCTTTTTCTTGACCATGGCGATTTAACGGATTCCAGCAATTTAAACCGGTTGATTGAAAAAATCCGGCCGGATGAGATTTATAATCTGGCGGCGCAAAGCCATGTCCAGGTGTCTTTTGAAGTACCTGAGTATACCGCGGAGACGGATGGGATTGGGACCTTGCGATTGCTGGATGCAATTAAAGAGAGTGGCGTAAAGACCAGATTCTATCAGGCATCAACGAGTGAGCTTTATGGTGGAATGCCCGGGACTGCTCCGCAGAGTGAAAAGACCCCCTTTTATCCGAGAAGCCCTTATGCCGCAGCAAAGCTTTATGCATACTGGATTACGGTGAATTACCGGGAAGGTTATGATCTGTTTGCTTGCAACGGCATATTATTTAATCATGAATCGCCGCGCAGAGGCGAGACTTTTGTTACAAGAAAAATTACTCGCGCTGTTGCAAATATTATGGCTGGGAAACAGGAGAAACTTTCTTTAGGAAACCTTGATGCCAAGCGCGACTGGGGTTTTGCGGGAGATTATGTCGAAGCAATGTGGCTGATTTTGCAACAGGAAAAGTCTCAGGATTATGTGATAGCGACGGGTGAGACGCATACCGTAAGGGAATTTGTCGAGCTATCCTTTAGGGAAGTCGGTATCGATATTGAATGGCATGGAACAGGAGTTAACGAAAAGGGTTATAATAAAAGGACGGGCAAGCTCCTGGTTGACGTCAATCCGAGATACTTCCGGCCAACCGAGGTGGAACTCTTGTGGGGAGACCCAACCAAGGCTGAAAGAGAATTGGGATGGAAGAGAAGGGTTGACTTTAAAGGGCTGGTGCGGATGATGGTCGAAGCCGACATTAAGGAATTGACGGGAGAAAGTGTCCAAGCTTATTTAGAGGCGAATGTAACAAACGTTAATTCATAGCATTAAGGATTGCATGGTAGGTAGGGGTTGGTGGTTGGTAGGATGTTTATAGTTGTTCGTGGTTGGTAGTTGGTGGTTCGTAAGTTGTTGGCTGTTTATGATATGACTAGAGAGTAGGCCTGAATTCGTTATTGAACAACGAACTACGAACCACGAACAATAGACCCAAGAAACATCACCAGCATTTAGGCATCTGGAGCATCTACGTTTCCATTAAGGAGTGAACCGGATTGGATAAGGATAGCAAAATTTACGTGGCCGGCCATCGCGGTTTGGTCGGATCGGCCATCGTTAGGAATCTCGAAAGTAAGGGATATACCAATATTATCGGAAGAACCCATGCGGAGCTTGATTTGACCAATCAACAAGATGTAAGGGATTTTTTCGAAAAGGAACGGCCGGAATATGTATTTTTGGCAGCGGCGAAAGTCGGGGGGATTTATGCCAATAATATGTATCCGGCGGATTTTATCTACGAAAATTTGATGATCCAAAATAATATCATCAAGGCGGCTCATGATTACAAGGTTAAAAAGCTTCTATTTTTAGGGAGCACCTGTATCTATCCGAAAATGGCTCCGCAACCCATTAAGGAAGAGTATTTGCTTTCGGGATATTTGGAACCGACCAATGAGGCTTATGCGCTTGCCAAGATTGCCGGACTCAAGATGTGTCAATTTTTTAAACGGCAATATGGGGATAATTTCATTAGTTGCATGCCGACCAATCTTTATGGGCCTAATGATAATTATGACTTGAATAATTCTCATGTGATGCCGGCACTAATTAGGAAGTTTCATGAGGCAAAAATCAATAATTTACCCCAAGTTGAAGTTTGGGGGACAGGGAAACCACTTCGCGAGTTTTTGTATGTAGACGATATGGCCGATGCTTGCGTGTTCTTAATGGAAAACTATGATGGGGAAGAGCATGTTAATATCGGGACCGGGGAAGAGGTTTCGATCGGGGAATTGGCGGAATTGGTGAAAGATGTGGTTGGATTTGAAGGGAAGTTAGTGTTTAATTCGGAGAAACCTGATGGGACGCCAAGGAAGTTGACCGATGTGAGTAAGTTGCATGGGTTGGGGTGGAAGCACCGGGTTGAGTTGAGAGAGGGAGTAATAATGGCTTATCGTTGGTTCAGGGAGAATTATTTTAAAGAGGAAAAAGTTTCGTAATTGAGAGAATTTCAAATCTCTTAAAAAAAACTTCGCAACACAATATATTGATAGATATATCTGGGCTTATCGCTATATATTGTGTTGTGAAGGGTACATTATGGTAATTTGCAATTCTTTCAATTTGGAGATAACAGATGAATATCGTTCAGTCAGATCCTAATCTTAATATAATTTTCAAACGCCAAGTTGATAAAAGCGAAATTCCTATTTGTAATATTCTCGGGGTAGAAATCGCTGCAATCAATATGGATTGGCTTCTGAAATATCTGAAAAAATATGTCAAAAATTCAAAAGGTAATCTTCTTGCGGGTGATTACATCTGTGTTTCAAATGTTCACACGACGATAACTTCATATGAGAATGAAGTCTATTGCAAAATTCAAAATGGTGGTCTAATGGCGATTCCAGATGGCGGGCCATTATCATCAATTGGTCGGAAACGCGGCCATCAACAGATGGAACGAACAACAGGCCCTAGTTTGATGGAAGAACTATTTAAAATATCTGTTGAATGTGGGTATCGTCATTACTTCTATGGTTCTACTGAAGAAACATTAAACAAATTATACCAGATGTTGGAGAAAAATTATCCGGGAATCCAAATTGCCGGAATGTATAGCCCACCTTTTCGTCAAATGACTGAGAAGGAGGATGCAGCAATCATAAAATTAATCAATGATGCAAATCCAGATTTTGTCTGGGTTGGACTAGGAGCTCCAAAACAGGAAAAGTGGATGGCTGAACATCAAGGAAAAATAAAGGGCTTAATGATTGGTGTCGGTGCCGGTTTTGATTATTTTGCAGGTAATATTAAAAGAGCACCAGAATGGATGCAGAAGAACAATTTAGAATGGTTCTATAGATTAATTCAAGAACCTAAGAGGTTGCTTAGGAGATATCTCCACACTAACTGTAAATTTATTTGGCTAGCAGTGATTAGGGGAAAATAAGATGATCAAAGTAAGTATTATTGTTCCAGTTTATAACGTAGAAAAATATATCCGAAAATGTCTAGAATCTCTTGTAAATCAGACTCTTAAAGAAATTGAAATAATCGTGGTGAATGATGGTACTACTGATGGTTCCCAGTTAATTATTGATGAGTTTGTTTCAAAGTACCCTGATTTAGTTCACTCTTTGATAAAAGAAAACGGTGGATTGTCAGACGCAAGAAATTTTGGGATACCTTATTGTAAAGGAGAGTATATCGGTTTTATTGATTCCGATGACTATATTAGATCGGATATGTATGAGAAAATGTATAACAAAGCAAAAGAAGAAAATAGTGACATTGTAGTTTGTGACTACTATAAATCATATGCGTCTAAAGATGAATTAATTAAGGCTAAAAAATATGTAGACAAGAAAGATATGTTTATTGATACATTGGCTGCTGCATGGAACAAAATTTATCGAAGAGATTTGCTGGTTCAAACGGGGGTTATTTTTCCAAAAGGATTGATTTATGAGGATACTGAATTCTTTTGTAAACTTATTCCTTATATTGAGGTGGCGAGTTATGTCCCAGAACCTTTTGTTTATTATGTACAGCGTAGTGGTTCGATAGCAAATACACAAAACAATAAAACTGCACAAATCTTTCAAGTATTAGATAATATTCTGGATTATTATAAAGAAAGAAAACTATATGACGAATACCAATGCGAGTTAGAATATTTTTATATTAGAATTATGCTAGGTAGTTCGATGGAGCGTATTTGTAGGATTAAAGATAAGGAACTACGAGATAATTTACTTTACAAAACCTATGATTTAATATCCAATAAATTTCCAAATTGGAAAAAGAATAGATATCTTAATGAAATAAAATCTTATAGACATGTATATATGAAACTGATTAATAAGTTAAGCTTATATTTTTTTGGAGATTTGTTAAGACACTATTTTGTTTTCAAGGACAAGGCTTTAAACTAGATAGATAAATTCTTTTATAGTTTGACGCAGAGGGAAGTGCTTTTTCAGAAAGTTACCGGATTGGAACATTCAATCATAGTTTTATACATTTAGGAATAACGGGTGAGTAAATGAATGCATATTTAAAAAATGGGAAGATTTATATAGGGAATATATTATATTTTCTTTTGTTAATTTATCCAACATTAGTTCTTGGGATTGCATATATATTTAAAGGCGATAATGTAACAACATTTGAAATTATATTATTTGCACTCACGATAATATTATGTTGTATGTGTTGTAAATATAAAATAAATTATTTCACTGTATTACAAATTTGCATAGTTTTATCCTTATTAGTAGTCTCAATTTTAAGGGAAGAATCATCAACAGATTTTTTGGTATTTGTAAGTTTAATGATTACTCTTTTCTTTTTTGAAGTTTTTTCTAATAGATATAATTTAAGCGAGAATTTTTCGAGTTATCTATTAGATAAATCAAAAATTTATTATATCTCCCAGATAATATTTTATATCATACTTATTAAATCAGCTATTGAAAATGGGTTTCAAAGTGGTTGGGGAACAGAAGTATTAGCTGGTCCATTCTCATTAAGCCATAAGTTGGCATACCTTCTAACGTATTTGGTTTTAATCGGTGTATATCTTTTTGTGAAGAAGAGATCAAAACTAGCCATTGTTTTTGCAATAGTTAACATTTGCTTAGTTTTGATGACTGCCGTAAGAACAACACTATTTGCAATTGCCGTGATTGTATTATATTTTTTAGTCAAAAAAAAGGCAAAATCAATTATATACGTACTTCTCATTGCTATTATTGGTTTGGTGATTTTACAACAAACTAATATTTTAGATGCAGTTATTTTAAAGACAGATAATTCAAGGTTGGGCGGTAGTATTTCAAATGGAAGGCCAGCGATATTTTTATCTTCATTACAATATTTAACAAACGGATCCTCGATACTAAAGTATCTTTTTGGCGGTGGAATTTCCAAATTATACTCTTGGAATTTCCACCATTACGGTCTAGAAATTCATGCGCATAACGATTTTTTGAATATTGCAGTATGCTATGGTTTACCGATGCTTATGGTATTTATAAGGCAATTAAAAATTTTTATATATGGTAAAAATGCAATATGGACACTATTATTTATTCTTTCATTAGCATTTTTTAACGGCTTTTTTAATTATCATGAAGCTGTTATCTGCATGATTTTTATTAAAGTATTTTTCGAATACACATTCAATGATGTGGTTATAAAAATCCCTAATTTAAAATCTTTTGCAGAATAGAAAGCTTAAAAAATATGACATTGTTTATATAATTTGCCACTAGCGTTGTATAAACCTAAGGAACAAAAGTCAAGCAGGGAGAGGCAAAAAGCAGCAAAAAAATGAGAAAAAGAAGAAACAGATAAGAAAAAACTCCTTATAATAGAGAGTAGAACAAGAAGCCCTTGTCTAATCCTCTAAAAAGGAGTGCCAAATGCAAGACAAGGATATCAAAACATCCACTTATAGTCAACTGTTTCAACCCATTTTTCAACAAAGAATATTCGAACAACTCACTGAACTGGGGGTCGACAAGTACGTTAAAAAATTAAGCGCCATTCAATTAATACAACTTATTGCCCATGCCCAAATCCAACAACAGGATAATTTACGGGAGATCACAAGCAACTTTTACAACGAAGATTTCTGTCGGGCGATTGGTCTTGAGTCGATTAGCGCTTCTCAAATTTCCCGTCGTTTGCGGACACTTCCGCCCGATGCCGTTAAACTGCTTTTCAAACAATCCTTGACGGAACTGGGAAGCCAAATTGGATTTGATAAATTAACGAAAGAACTGGGACGGCTTCATCTGATTGATTCGAGTACCATCAGTCTTTGCTTAACCCGCTATCCATGGGCGATCTTTCGCCAGACCAAAAGTGGGATCAAACTCCATCTCCGCTTGCAATTTCAAGATGGAATCGCGCTCCCCGGGCAAGCGGTTATCACCAACGCCAAGGTGGCCGATAAACGAGAGATGGATGAATTGGTGGTCACGGACAAAGACGCAATAAATGTGTTTGACCGGGGCTATATCGATTACCGGAAATTTGACCCGTACTGCCAAAAGGGAATCCGTTTCGTCACAAGATTAAAATGGAACGCCCTCATTGACGTAGTCAAAGACTTTCCGGTAAACGGGTCAATTCTTAAAGACCAACAAGTTTATCTGGGCGGCAATCAAACCAAAATGGAACATCCCCTCCGGCTGATCGAAGTTTTGGATACCCAAGGTGAGCGGATTGTCATCATCACCAATGATTTCGAACTGGAAGCGACCGCTGTTGGAGACTTATATCGCTACCGCTGGCAGATTGAACTGTTTTTCAAATGGCTCAAACAGCATTTCAGCATCAAACATTTTTACGGTTTGAGTATGCCGGCGGTTGAGAATCAGCTCTATATCGCGCTTTGCAGTTATTGTTTGCTGCTGCTGTTTAAATTAAAAACCGGCTATACCCATACGTTGCTGGAATTGACCCGAATCCTTAAAGTGAATATCCATAAACCATTTGAGACCTTGCTGGAAAAATTGCGCCGCAATCCGCAGCGTCACTCTCGCGGAAGACACCGGACAGATTACGATTTGATTTATCGGATGATTGAATGGCAATTTTTTGAGACTCGGGAGACCGATCATCTTGATGATCTGACTTATGACCCAATGTTCCTTTGAAAACTTTATAATGTAAATTTGTGGATAAGGGCTTCTTGAATGGGTTGTACGGGAAGTCTAAACTCCTTAGAAAATTATCGATGGTTGTATGTACCATCATTTGATTATTATTCCATTAGAATTTACTTTTTGCTGCTTTCCTTTGGAACTCTGGTTTTATGCAACGCTAGTGACTCATTATAAAAAAGTAAAGAGTACTTTTAAATTTTTATTTTTTTGGAGATGAAAAATGAAAGTTGGAATACGATTTGAAGGTAAAGAACTTGGTAATATCGATTTTTCAAAATTAGAAGAGGGGAATCCAGGAGTTGGTGGAACAGAATTTCTTCTCATTCAGTTGAGTTATTATTTGATTAAATACTGTAAAAAAATTGATGTAGTTATGTATACTTCAAATTTGATAACTCTTCCAGAAATAATAAATCAGGTTGTTATTGAAAATGATGTTGATACACTGGAAAAAGTAAAAGAGGATAACATAGATATTTTTATTTTTGTTCCAAAAACGAGAGGATCAGATTATTACAAGAAGCTTGATCAGCTCAATATAAGAAGCATAGCGTGGGTACATAATTACATTGATTATCGTAATATTGAGCGATTGCAAAAATGTAGCAGTGTAAAAAGGATAGTTTTTGTTGGTCGTCAACACTATGACGCTTATTTTGATGACTATATAATAAATAAGGCTGTTTATATTTATAATATGGTTGTACCTGGAAAAATTGAAAAGATTGATTGTAAATTAAAAGAAAAATCAGTAACTTACGTTGGTGCTCTAATACCAACCAAAGGGTTTCATAAGTTAGCTAAGCAATGGAAGGCTATTTTAAAGGAAGTTCCTGATGCGAAGTTATATGTAATTGGTAGTGGGAAGCTTTATGATAGATTTGCAGAAATGGGACCCCAAAATATTGCTGAGAAGAGATACGAAACAAAGTTAATGAAGTATTTATCTAAAAATGAAAATTTATTAGACTCAGTATGCTTCTGTGGAACAATGGGTGTTGAAAAAGAAAAAATTATTGAAAAAACGAAAGTAGGAGTCGCTAACCCAACAGGTATTTCTGAAACTTTCTGTTTGTCTGCTGTGGAGTTTGAGGCAGTTGGTATTCCAGTTGTTTCCTATAAAGGATATGGTCTTTTGGATACGATATCTGATAAACACACAGGATTATTAATAAAGACAGGTAAACAATTAAGGGAGGCAATAGTGACGCTACTGAAAGATAATGAGACCAATAGCTTATATGGGGCTAATGGACAGTTATTTTATAATCAGAATTTTACACCGGAGATAATTATTAAGGAATGGGAAAAGTTATTTCATGAAGTTATGAAAGGTGATTCTTGTAAAATTATCTATCCCAATGATAATATGATGGATGATTGGAAATGGCTAAGAATTTTAAATCATAAACTTAAAAATTTATTTGGTTTTAATAAATTACCTTCTCTAGCATTTATGGTAAGTTATATTAAACAGAATATAAAGAAAATACTTAAGAGATAATTAGGGGGTTAATGCTAATATTCATATTAGCTAATACGATATGATAGGAATTGTTACTTTTTTTAACGCATTAAATTTTGGAGCCGTTTTACAAGCCTACGCATTACAGACCTATTTGGAAAAACAAGGTTATGAAGTTATGTTGATTAAGCATAATTCTATTAAACAAAAAAAAATGAGGAAATCTGGTATCAAAAATGATGAAACTTTATTTTTCGAAAAACACCATTCAGCTATTAGAGAATTTCAAAAGCAGCTTAAAATCGGACATAAGAGCAGGCAATTTTTTGAGACTGTTATTTTGGGTAGTGATGAGATTTGGAATATTCGGAATTTAGGTTGTAGACCGTTACCAATTTTATATGGACTCGGTATAAATGCCGGTAAAGTGATAGCGTATGCACCCAGTTTAGGTAAAACAAAATATTGGCAATTTGTAATATTTCCTTATACAATTTTTGGGATTAAAAAATTGCAATCAATTGGAGTACGTGATTCAAATACATTTGACGCTATAAGTAAGCTCTCAAAATTAAGTTTAGAGTATGTTGTTGACCCAACATTTCTAATAGATTATTCTCAGATACTTCCTCCTGTAGAATATAGTAACTATGTCTTAATTTACTCATATGGATTAGATGAAAACGAAAAAGGGATAATTACTAAATATGCTAAAGGAGAAGAGAAAATAATCATATCTACAGGTACTTACTTAGAATGGGCAGACCTAAATCTTACTCCATCTCCGTTTGAATGGATATCTTTAATAAAGAATGCTGATTACTTTTTTACCAATACATTTCACGGAACAGTTTTTGCAATAATTACTAATCAGCAATTTATATCATTTGGTTCACATTCAGACAAAGTTGTTGATTTATTAAAATCACTAGGTCTTATAGAAAGAAATCAAAATGCATCCGACGGATATGACCAAATCTTTAAATTTATAAAGAAATCAATAAAATATGAAGACGTTAGTCCTTTTTTGGAAGAAAAAGTAAAAAATTCTAAAAAGTTTTTAAATGAAGCGTTAAGGAGATAATCTAGGGGATGGGAACATTATGAAAAGTATTACAATAGTGACTGCTTTTTTTGATATAGGGAGAAGCAACTATAAAGCTATTCCAAGAACAAATGAGAAATACATAGCATGGTTTGAACACTGGGCGAGAATTAGAAATAGATTAATTGTTTATTGTGGGAATCAACTAGTTGCTTCAAGAGTAAAGGAAATAAGAAAGAATTTTAATCTTGAAGAAAAAACAGAAGTTATAATATTTGAAGATTTATTTGCGATTGAAGAAAATTTATATAAACGCCTCGAATGTGTCAGTAAAGACTATTATTTTAAAAATTTCCGTTTAATAAAAAACGCAACATCAAATATTCCGGAATATGATTTAATAAACTATCTAAAATCATATTTTATGAATGATGCCCAGAAACGGTTCAACTTAACAACACAAATTGCATGGATGGACTTTGGTTTTAACCATGGTGGAGCATTATATCCTTACCCTGAGGATTATGATTTTGAATGGTCATACGATTTTGGTGATAAGGTTACTTTATTTTTTTTAACACCTTTAGATGAAAGACCCATTTTTGAAATTGTAAGAACTTTAAAACCTGATTGCATTATGGGGTGTATGTTTATTTCTCCACCTAATTTAGTTGAAGAGTTGTGGTTAACATTTTTACAATCAGCCATAGAATTAACAAATGTGGGATTAATAGATGATGATCAGTTAGTACTATTAATGTCTTATCGCAAAAACCCAACAATTTTTAAATTAGTTGAAAGCGATTGGTTCTTACCACTCAAGTCTTTTGGAGGATCCCATATGAGAACAACTAATAAGTCATTCTCTGGTAAAAATTTATTAAGAAACCTAAAACAAGGCATGAGCAAACGTATAAGAATAATAAGCTATTTGATAGGAAATTATAAAGCCCTTATTAAGCAGAAAGGAATTTAGTACATTAGGTTATCCTAATCGTACTGAGATTTCAAAGAAATGATAGAAGAGGAAAAAGAATATCCTAAATACTATGCTGTGAAACATAAAGAGTTTTCTGAAAGGATTGAATCAAGATCAGGGGGCTTTTTTTCCGCATTAAGTAACTATATTCTTGAGAAAAAAGGAATTGTTTATGGTTGCCTTTTAGATAGTTCATTTGTTGCAATTCATGCTAGAGCTACTAATAAAGACGAATGTAAATTATTTCGTGGTTCTAAATATGTTCAAAGCAATTTAAAAGATGTATATAAATGTGTTAGGGAAGACTTATCGAATAATTTGTTTGTTTTGTTTTCAGGGACTTCTTGTCAAATCGATGGTCTTAAGCGTTATTTAAATGGAATAGACTTAACAAAACTTTTACTTGTTGATATTATATGCCAAGGGGTTCCTAGCCCATTAATTTGGGATGAATATAAGAAATCATTAAAAAGAAGATATGGAGAGGACTTAATTAAAGTTGATTTTCGAGATAAAAAGAAATATGGGTGGGGAGCTCATGTCTTATCGTTTACTTTTGGGGGAAAAAAAGTAATAAATAGCAGTAAATTTGCTGATTTATTTTATAGTCACTTTTGCATAAGACCTACATGTTATTATTGTCCATACAAGGGAGAGCATAGACCAAGTGATATTTCACTTGCTGATTTTTGGGGAATTGATAAAGTAATTCCTAGTTTCAATGATGACAATGGGGTATCATTAGTTTTAATTAATAATGAGAAAGGACAATTATATTTCAATTTAGTAAATAATCAAATCGAATATGTTAAGACAGAATTAGCATATTGTATTCAACCTCCATTAGTGGAAAATTTTAATATTCCAAATCAACGAGAGCGATTTTGGGAGGATTACAGGAAAAAAGGTTTTGACTATGTCTTAAAAAAATATATAAAGTTTAATTTGAAACAAAGGATTAAGTGGGAAATTAAAAGCTTATTTCGGAAAAAAACACAGGAATAGTATGATAATTTTGGAGTAATTAATAGAGCTTATGGAAAAAAACTCAAAAGAAATTGATGATTTATCAAAAAATGCATTTAAAGCAGGTCTATGGTATACTATATCATCTATAGCAGTAAAAGCAATTTCTATTGTAACGACACCTATATATACAAGAATGATGTCTGCTTCCGATTATGGCATTGCCTCAACTTTTATTTCATGGTATAGCCTTTTATTGGTATTCAGCTCGTTAAACTTAACATATAGTGCACCACGAGCAAAACAAGATTTTCCTGGTAAATTTGAAGATTATTTAGGCTCTATTCAATTAATGGCGGCGGTTCTAAATATTTTAGCAGCTATATTGATGATTATTTTTATTAAGCCTGTAGCATTAGGTTTAGGAATAGAACCATTGTTAGTATATATTTTAATTGTATATTTGTTTTTTTCAACTGCAGTTACTTTAGCTCAATGCAGATATAGATACACATATAAAATTAAAGAAAACGTAGCAATTACAATATATATAACAGTTAGTACAGCATTAATGTCTTTAATATTTTTATATTTTTTTAAAAATAAATATTTGGGCAAAATTTTAGGCACAGCGCTTCCAACTGTATTATTAGGTATATTTTTATGGACAATCACATATAAAAAGAGACAACTTTCTATTAATCTAGAATATTGGAAATATGGTCTTCTATTATCCGTTCCTCTGATTATTCACACAGTTTCTCTTAACATATTATCTCAATCCGATAGAATCTTTATTTCAAAATACTGTGGAAATGATGCAACAGGTTTTTATAGCTTGGCTTATCAGTATGCAATTTTAATTAACATTGTAATGAACGCAATTAGTGAAGCTTGGGCACCATGGTTTTATGACAAATTTGCTTTAGGAGAATATTCAGAAATCAAAAAAAATATAAAAACTTTAATTATATTAGGGTGTTTTCTTGGTGTTTGTTGCATTGCTTTTGCTCCAGAAGCAATTGCTATATTAGGTGGGAAAACATATAAGTCTGCAATTTGGGTTGTGCCACCTGTTACGATAGGAATAGTGTGTCAATATATTTATAACCATTATGTTAATATAGAAATCCAACTGAAAAAGACTAAAATTATTTCTATGGGTTCACTTTTCGCGGCATTAACAAATATATTTTTAAATATTTTGTTCATTCCTAAGTTTGGGTTTATTGCAGCGGCTTACACAACTTCATTCAGTTATCTAATATTAATGTTAATACATTATTTTGCAGTAATATACATTTTGAAAACTAAAATCTATTCTAATAGTTTTATGTTTGTTAGTTTGTTTATTTGCGGAATAATCGGAATAGTATTTATGTTACTATATAACACCTATATTTTACGATACTCTATTTTGTTTATGGTATTAGTTATATATTTTGCAATGAATAGGGAGTTTATTGGAAAGTTAATTAAGAATAAAAGGTTATTTTAATAAAAAATGACTATACCGTTAGTTCAGTATACTTAATCTTATGCGAGGTGATGCAGCTATTAACAATACGGTTGAATAACTCATTCACAAAAAATCTACGGTTAAATCTGTAGCAGAATTCATCCAGGTACCGTTGCAAATGCTTTTCATCAAGACCATGAAATGTACCAGCTACAAAGGCTTTTGCATTGGAGACAATGGTATGCAGCCATTTCAAGTGTTCCGGATCCTCTTTGGGATTAAATGTTTTGAATTCCAGTTTATATCCTTCCTTTTGAAGGTTCCGGTAAGAATGGTATGCATCACTTGAAATCGTTGAGCCACTTTCGATGTTTGAATGGGCAAACTCGGCAATCGTCTGCTTTTTTAAGTCATTGACGACTTCCATTTTAAGAAACTGAGGATGACTTTCATCATTGAGAGATAGCCCAACTATTACCTTGGCTTTACTGGTTCCCCTTCCACGTTTGCCTTCTTCTTCCGGTGCTCCGAAGTAAGCATCATCCAGTTCAACCACACCGGCAAGGAGGTATTTGGAATCCCGATCCGCCATGGCCTTGCGGATTCTGTGGAGCATAAACCAGGCTGCTTTGTAGGATATTTCAAGCTCTTTTGAAAGCATCATAGCTGAACACCCTCTTTTATCTCTTCCTATAAAGTAGATGGCCCAGAACCACTTCTCAAGCTTGATATGTGTCTTCTCCATAACGGTGCCTACAATGACGGATGCCTGATAATGACAGGATGTGCATTCATAGTGGTTACGTGTAGCGATTACGTAATAAGTCTCGTTACCACATCTGGGGCACTTAAAACCGTCAGGCCAGCGCATCTTAAAAAGGTGCTCTCGGCAAGCGTCCTCACTATTAAACTTATTTTTAAACTCCATGAAGCTTAATGCTTCTTGTTTAGCCATAACCAACAACCTCCCAAACAAATGTTTGTGGCTAAATTATACTAAAACACGTGTTCGATTGGCAAGTGATTGCTGACTAAAAGTCATAGTCATTTAATAAAATTAAGAAACGTGATTGTGAGGTTAAAATTGTGGAAATTTTAGTTCGTTTATTTGGATTAATCAAGTTGGTAATATATAAATTTATATATAGGTATAGAATAGTTTTTCATTTAACAACTTATTTTCACCCATTTGCAACAATAACGATGAACAAAAAGGCACGTCTTTACCTTGGGGAAAAAGTAAAAATTGAAAAAGGAGTAACTCTATCAGTTAACGTTAATGGAGTTTTTAATATTAAAAAAGCTGTTTATTTACGAAAATATTCATATTTTGAGGTTGGGACTGGTGCAAAGCTAACAATTGGCGAAGGGACATTTTTAAATAGAAATGCACAAATTGTTTGTATGAATGAGATATATTTAGATAAGCATATTGCTATTGGGACAGGAGTGTCAATGTTTGACCATGATCATTATTACTTTGCTGATTGTGTTCAAAATTGGGAATTATCCAAAAAAGGTAATATTTACGTTGAAAGAGACGTTTGGATTGGTGCAAATGCAATTTTGCTAAGAAATTGTAAAATAGGACATAATACTGTAATTGCTGCAGGTGTTGTCGTTAGGGAGGAGATACCTGCAAACACTTTGATGTATCTAGATAAAAAGTCATATGCATTTAAAGATATTCCACCTCAGTCAGGAATTCAATGATATTTTAGAATTTTAGAATTCACTCTAAACTAACGTGGGCTTGTATTAAAAAGAGTAGAGGATAGGGCAATTATGTTATTTCTACGTGAAATTCTTAAACACTTAACAGAGTATAAAACACAGTGGGTAGAATATCCATACCAAATACCAAACAAATCCACACGCTACAAGAACAATACTATAGAGTACATTGAAAACAAAATTCCCCTTCCAGAACTCTACCAAAAACGAGAAAGTTGTTGCGGATGTACTGCTTGCTACGCGATTTGCTCTAGTAACGCCATAACTATGGAACCTGATGAAGAAGGGTTTCTCTACCCAGTTGTTGATGCAAGAAAATGCGTAAGATGTTATAAGTGTTTATCAGTTTGTGCTTTCAAGGAAGCTCAAAAGAAAAAAGGCTATCTATGAAGAGAATGGTAAAATTTTGAAAACAAGTTCCATGCCCTTTTGTAATATAACTTTATAATTATTGGTCTGGCGTTGTTTTGTGCGATTGTCAACGAAAAATTGATCCAGGTGATATTGAAAAAATGATCCACTAACGATATTGAAAAAGTGATCCACATAAAGCATAAAGAAGCAAAAGCACTAGAGAGAACTCCCCCATGGGGGGAAGCGGCGAATCAAACTTCGCCGGCCTCACCTCCCTTACGGCGTTGTTTTAACCGGTAAGATTCCGCGTTCATATTCAAAATATGAGACCGGTAAGTTAGACGGTCAACCAATGCCGCCGTTAGCATCGGATCACCGAAGAAATCGTCCACTTTGAAAATTCAAGGTTCGTGGTGATGAGAACGCTGCCCCTTTCAGTATGCTCGGAAAGAACTTGAAACAAACTTTGAGCATGGGCCTGGTTAAACGATACATACGATAACTCATCCAGGATTAACAAATTGGTTTTCGCCAACTGTTGCTGCACACGGCCCAGTTTTTTCAGTTCCTGGGCTTCATGCAAGGCAATGGCCAGTCCGGCGGCGGTGATAAATTTAACCCGGAAACCTAAAGAACATAGTTTCATCCCGAGTCCAATCGCCAGATGGGTCTTGCCGGTTCCAGGGTTGCCGACTAAAATCACATTTAATTAGTAATGGCTTGTCTGACCGTTTGGCTTACCGGTTCCATCAAGGGCCGGCATGAGGCCCTGCGGCGGGGTAGGTCCAAGATGTGAGGGTTGGGCGGCCAATCACTGGACAAATCGCACAGGATTAAGATGGATGGGCAGATTATTTCTTCAAAGCAAAGGATCTTCTTTTAGATACTTGAGCGAATTGCAAATTTCATAGAAAAAACTCGCAACACAATATATTGATAGATATATCTGGGCTTATCACTATATATTGTGTTACGAAGGGCACATTATGGTAATTTGCAATTCACTTACTTACCAATATTGCATTAAGAATGTCTATAAATTTTTGCCTATTGTTTAAACGGTCGATATTCTCGGGTTTCCGGCTGCGAAAGAATGTGCCGTATGAAATTCCCCTCCCGTTTCATACTCTTTTGGATATCTGCAGGAGTATAGGGGAGTACTTCAATAGGCTCGTTCAAGTTTAATGCGGCTTTTCCAAGTTTTCGCCATTTCTCTTTTGGAGTCATATCAGCGAAATCTTGAGAGACAACCACTAGGTCGATATCACTATCAGCGCGGGCGGTGCCGCGAGCTTGCGAACCATATAGAAAAACTTGCTCCGCCAGGATTCCCTGATTCGATAATTCCCGAAAATACGCGTGGATTATATTGTCAATTTTTCTTTCAAGCATTTTAATATCTCCTTGGTATTTAAAAGATAATCTTTCACCAAATCTTGGTTATATTCTTGAATAGCCCGGGATAAGTTCTCGGGGTATCGGGTATTGACCGACATTGCGGTGATGGTTGCCAAAAACTCCTTTTGTTCACTTGGTAACGCAATTTCAGTTATTTTTAGCAAGGTCAGCAGATTGTGCGTACGAGGTGGTGTTTCCTTGGTTTTTTCGATGATAATGGCTTTCAGGAATTTTTCAATAGCTAGGTGACACATAAAAAGGGCATAAACATACCTTTCGGTTTGAAACATTGCTTGAGCTGTTTCAAAGTCATAATTCGATTGATTTAGCCATTCAAGCGTTTCTTCCAGCACTACTAAGATCACCTCAAGCCAATATTAACATGAATCATTATTGAAATCAAACACCGAGTTCTATGAGGTGGACTAGGGTTCATTTAGAGAATAAACTTAGCGTAACAGCATGCAAGGGATTTTGGTTTTTTCATATTTTCCCTGTAATTTTTTGAGTCGCTTTCTTTAAATATTTTTTAGTTGAGACATGGTTATTTAATTGATTCTTGAAAAACCACAAAGCAATATAAATGCTAGGTTTAGGATTAAAAAAGCAGGGAAAATGCTTGCCAAACAGAATAAAGTAGAAAAGCCTTCCAGTCGGACCGAGCATGACATATTTGGGAAATTCAGCCATGATTTGAAGGGAAATCATGAAGCGATAACTCTTAATTGCCACAATTGTTCTCTGGAATATACTCGAAGAGAATAAATTTTACCAAGAGAATCAACAAAGATAATAGATTTTATGAAAAAGGTGTTCCATAAAATGATAACCAAAGCCATCATCCCCGCCGCTGGCCTCGGCACCCGGATGCTCCCCCTAACCAAAGCCCAACCCAAAGAGATGCTGCCCCTGGCCGGGAAACCCTGTATCCAGTATATCGTCGAAGAACTGGCGGCAGTAGGGATCAAGCAAATTCTCTTCATCACCGGCCAGAAAAAGCGGGCTATCGAAGATCACTTCGACAAAGATATGGACTTAAGCCGGCTCTTGTCCGGCAGCGGCCAAAAAGATTTATTATCCGCCCTGGATTATGAGGACTTGGACATCCAATTCTTCTATACCCGGCAAAGCGTCCCGGCCGGCCTCGGCGACGCGGTCAACCATGCCCGGGATTTTGTCGGGAATGATCCTTTCGCAGTAGGATTTTCGACCTCATGCTCCCCATGGGCGCAGTTTCCGGCTTGACCTGGTTGAATGCAAAATATCTGGATCCGATGTTACATCAGCAAATCGGTTGTAACAAGGTTTTTCAGAACTACGCCAACCACGATTATAGTTTATTCACTTGGCAGGTTTAACAATAAAGGCTCTAGCCTTTAAAATCCTGTTAATCCAATAATCCTGTAAATCCAGGTCAATTGAGGTGAATCGCTTGTTAAACTTCGTCATCATGGCCGGGGGCAAAGGCGAACGTTTTTGGCCCAAGAGCCGCATAGAACTCCCTAAACAATTATTGAACCTGACCGGCAATGGCACGATGATCCAAGAGACGGTCTGGCGGCTGAAAAAAATCGCGCAGCCATCCCAGATTTACATTGTCACGAGCGGCATGTACGCCGCGAAGATCGCGGAGCAGCTGCCGGAGCTTCCCCCGGAAAATATCATCATCGAGCCGGAAGGGAGAAACACCGCTCCTTGCATCGGACTGGCTTCCATTATCATCGAAAAAAAAGATCCCGGCGGAGTCATGGCCGTCCTGGCGGCCGACCATGTCATCCAAAAGCCGGACCTCTTTTGCGAGCTGCTGTTGCAGGGAAATGAGGTAGCCCGGGAAACCGGCGGAATCGTTACCCTGGGAATTCAACCCGACCGCCCGGAGACGGGGTACGGTTATATCAAGATGGGTCCGCAAGCCTCCGGAGCGGACAATCTCTTTCGGGTGGAACGCTTCACCGAAAAACCGAATCTGGAGACCGCCCATGAATTCTTGACGAGCGGGAAATATCTCTGGAATAGCGGCATGTTCATCTGGAAGGTCGCCACCATCCGTAGGGCCATTGCCGATTTCATGCCGGATCTGCACCAGGGTTTAGAAACGATCCGTGCCGCCATCGGTACGGACCAGTACCCAGAGATATTGGCCGAGCAATATTCCAAGTTTGAAAAGATCTCCATTGACTACGGAGTCATGGAAAGAGCCCCCTTGGTCTACGTGCTTCCGGCGGACATCGGTTGGGACGACGTGGGCAGCTGGACCGCCTTGGAGCGGTTACGGGCCCAAGATGCCAACGGCAATATTCTGCCCAATGAAAATATCGTCGCCATCGATCTGCAAAATTGCATCTTTGAAACCAGCGGCGACAAGTTGGTAGCGGCCATCGGCTTAAGCGACATCGTCTATGTCGAGACCGGGGATGCCGTGTTAATCTGCCCGAAAAACCGGGTACAAGATGTGAAAAAGGTGTTGGAAAAAGTAGATAAAACCAAACAGTGACCACGATTTATAGGATTATGGGATGCACAGGATTTAGTTCGTATGTTGGAATCCCTGGCAAAAGCCCATGGGCTTTTGAAATGTCATTAGCAATAAAGGCTTTAGCCTTTAAAATCCCGTTAATCCCATAATCCGATAAATCCAGGTCGAAAGAGTGTGAATTTGAAACCACTTTTCCGAATCACGTTTTTAATCATGGACCACGATTTATAGGATTATGGGATGCATAGGATTTGGTCCGTGTGTAGGAATCTCTGGTCAAAAGCCCATGGGCTTTTAAAATCCACAGGTGCACGGAATATAGATTCAAATGTAAGCAATAAAGGCTTTAGCCTTTAAAATCCCGTTAATCCAATAATCCGATAAATCCAGGTCGAAAGGGTGTTGAATTTGAAATCACTTCTCCGAATCACGTTTTTAATCATGAGCCTCATGATTGTTTGGACGGTTCCGGCTTGGGCCGCCGCCAACCAACTCGCAACGAATATCCCCTTGGACAGCTACATCTACACGTATCTGGATAAACTGGACGGCCTGGGCTATCTGCCCGCCATGCAGACCGGGACCAAGCCGTACACCCGGATGCAGGCCGCCGGGTGGGTCCGGGAGATGCGGCAGCAAGCCGTGGCTGAGCCGTTGCCCGAATATGCCCAAAAGATGCTGAACGAGCTGATCGCGGATCTCGGGCCGGAGCTGGCCGCGCTAGATGGCGCGGCAGGGAACGGCCGGCTCCGTCTCCGCGAATTGGCGTGGGAAAATACATATTATGATGGACCGACCTTGAAGCAGAATAATAAAACCAAATCGACCTACCAGCCGCTAAATATCAACAACAACGGCTACCGCTTGGCGGATGATCTGAATAGCATTCTGAACCTCCAGATCGAGGGGACCTGGAACGACCGGCTGGTTTTCAGCGCTATCCCCCGTTTGAGCTACGATAGGACGGAAGACGTCTCCGCCGACTTGGAGGCCGGCTATTTCAAGACCCGCTTGAGCAACCTTCAGATCCAGCTGGGCAAAGACCCCATCTGGTGGGGCCAGGGCGAGCGGGGCAGCCTTGCCTTATCGAATAACATGGAACCCCTGACTGCCCTCAAGCTGTCGAATCTGGAACCGCTGAGCCTCCCCGGGTGGTTCAAATACCTGGGCCCAGCCAATGCCACCTTCTTTTATTCGAAATTATCGGATGACCGGACCGATGTCAAGCAGCCGGCCTTCGTCGGCCTGCGCACTGATTTCACCCCTGGTTCCAACTTTACCTTTGCCGCCGGGCTCACATCCTTCCTGGGAGGCGAGGGTCACGAATTCGGCTGGGACGATCTGTGGGATTTCCTGACCCAAAAGAATGCGGATAATAGTGCGGATGAGAAATGGAACACCATCGCCGGATTCGATTTTCGCTGGCGCTTGCCGCAGCTGAACGGCTTGCAGATCTATGGCGAATTTTATGGGGAGGATCAAGCGGGTTCCTTCCCACCATTACCGTCCCGCAACGCCGGACTATTCGGAGTTTATCTGCCCCGGCTGACCGCTGACGGCGCCTGGGATCTTCAATTGGAAGCGGCTCGCACCACCCGCTATTGGTATTCCCATTGGTTATATAAGGAAGGATATACCCACGAAGGCGACATCATCGGCGACGCCATGGGCCACAACGCCAAACGGTATTACGCGCAGCTCAATCATTACCTGGCCGATGGAACCCGGTTGGGGCTGCATGGCGAGTATGTCTCGATGGACCAGGCCGCCACCTTTCCCCAGGAGGTCAGCTCCATTTGGCTTTCCTATACCACCAAGCTGCGGGATGCCTGGACCCTGAACGCCACGGCGGGGTTGGCCGACATCGACCACCTGGATTACACGGCGGGGAAAACGGAGCGGAATTATTTGTTCAGCGTGGAGTTGAGAAAACCCCTCTGACGACCACGATGAAACGGATTAAAGGATGCACAGGATTTTGTTTCCGGGCTGGATTTTTGGGTATGGTTCAAAGCTAAAGCTTTGAGGGATTCGAATCGAAATCCGATAAATCTAGGTCTAAGATGCATAGGAGCTCACCTCGGGACAACTAATCCCTCCAGGGATTAGAATGGTTTATGCTTTTAAATCCCGTTAATCCAATAATCCGTTAAATCCAGGTCGGGGGATGGTTTTGCTGATTCACGATACTCTGACCCATCAAATCATCGGTTGCGCGATGCGAGTCCATAGTAAGCTGGGGAACGGTTTTACGGAAGCCGTTTATCAGCGGTGCATGGTCATTGAATTTCGAAAGGCGGGGCTCGCTTTTGAAAAAGAGCGGGAACAGACGATTTATTATGATGATGTCGAAGTGGGAACGCGGCGGGTGGATTTCCTGGTGGAAGGAAAAGTCCTAGTCGAATTAAAAGCAATCGCCCGCCTGGAAGAGGTTCATCTGGCCCAAGCGCTCAATTATCTGGAGGCGTTTAAGCTGGGAACGGGGTTATTGATCAACTTCGGGGCGAAGAGTTTGGAATTCAAACGCCTCATAAAACCACGATTTATCGGATTATAGAATGCACAGGATTTTGTTTCTGGGTTGGATTGTTGGGTGTGGCTCAAAGCTAAAGCTTTGAGGGATTCGAAAAGGATTTGAATTTAAATCCTGTTAATCTCGGAATCCGATAAATCCAGGTTTGGACCGGAATCAACTAATCCCTCCAGGGATTAGAATGGTTTAATGCTTTTAAATCATGTTAATCCCATAATCCTATAATCCAGGTCCTGCATAAACTAATCTGAACCGCCAGTCGCGGCTCAATCTGTGACCCGAGGAGACGGATCGATGAAACTCTTGATCACCGGGGGCGCCGGGTTCATCGGCAGCAATTTCCTTTACTATATGCGGGAGAAGTACCCGGATTATCACCTGATCAACCTCGATAAACTGACCTATGCCGGCAATTTGGAGAATCTGGGCGGCCTGGCGGCCGATCCCCATTACCGTTTCGTCCGGGCGGACGTGTCCGACCGTAATCAGGTAGAACCCCTCTTTCAGATGGGACTCGACGGAGTCATTCATTTCGCGGCCGAGTCTCATGTCGACCGGAGCATCGGCCGGCCGGAGATCTTCGTGACCACCAATATCCTGGGAACCCAGGTGCTGCTGGATCTGATCCGCCAATACCGGGTCGGCCGTTATTTACAGATCTCCACCGATGAAGTCTATGGCAGCCTCGGCCCGACCGGCTATTTTACCGAAGAGACGCCGCTGGCCCCCAATAGCCCGTATTCCGCCAGTAAAGCCGCAGCCGACCTTTTGGTGCGCGCCGCGCACCATACCTTCAACCTGCCGGTGTTGATCACCCGCTGCTCCAATAATTACGGGCCCTATCAATTCCCGGAGAAGCTGATCCCGTTGATGATCGCCCGCGCTTTGGTGGGAAAAAAGCTGCTGGTCTACGGCGATGGCTTGAACGTCCGGGACTGGCTGCACGTGCGGGATCATTGCCGCGCCATCGATATGGTCTTTCATAATGGCGCAGTGGGAGAGATTTACAACATCGGCGGTAATCAGGAACGTTCCAATCAGGAGATCGTCAAATTGATCCTCGCGGAGCTCGGCCAACCGGAGTCGCTCATCGAGTACGTCAAGGATCGCCCCGGTCATGACCGCCGTTATGCCATCGACGCCGCCAAGATCCGGCGGGAACTCGGCTGGACGCCGCAGATCGATTTCGAGACGGGACTGCGGGAGACCATCCGCTGGTATACGGAGAACCGCGACTGGCTGGAGAAGCGGGGTTAGCAGGGAACGGGAATGATAATAGACATTTTCCTACGATTCAGTCCGGAATCAGTGGCTTGATACGAAGAGCGAATTGACTTTGGGAAAATAAAGCATACAATAGAAATAATCGATGCGTCCGATTACCAAGCGGTAATCGGAAGTTTTTATCCGGAGGCCCAGCGCGTCACGCAGTTATTCCGCGGCGCATTCCAGCATCTCGCCCCCTTGCACAGCGGCGGGCTGGGAGGCGCGGACGGATCGAATCATACGAAAAGCAGAGGTATTCATGGCACAACTTAAAATTCTTCCCATCTTCGGGACAAGACCCGAGGCCATCAAGATGGCGCCGCTCGTCAAAGCCCTGGAGCAGGACAGGCATTTTGAAGTGGTCACGACCGTCACCGCCCAGCACCGGCAGATGCTCGACCAAGTGCTGGAGCTTTTCGGCATCGAGCCCCGGCATGATCTGAATATCATGCAAGCGGGCCAAAGCCTGACCGACATCACCGCCCGGGTATTGTACGGCCTGAAAGAGATTCTCGAAGCGGAGCGCCCCGATCTGGTACTGGTCCACGGCGATACCACGACTACCTTTGCCGGGAGCCTGGCAGCCTATTACCAGCAGATCCCGGTCGGCCATGTCGAGGCCGGCCTGCGGACCTATAACAAGTATTCGCCCTATCCCGAGGAGATGAACCGCAAGCTCACCGGGGCGTTGGCCGATCTCCATTTCGCGCCCACCGCGGTCGCCCGGCAGAGCCTGCTCCGGGAGGGCGTGGACCCCGGACGGATCGTGGTCACCGGCAATACGGTAATCGACGCCTTGCTGGACACTGTCGGGCGAAGCTATCATTTTAGCGACCCCCGGTTGCGCCGGATCGGCTTTTCCGATCGCAAAGTGGTGCTGGTCACCGCCCACCGCCGCGAGAACCTGGGCGAGCCGATGCGGAACATCTTTGCCGCCGTCAGGGAGATCGTCGCGACCCATCCTGAGGTGGAAGTGGTATTCCCGATGCACTTAAACCCGAAAGTCCGGGAGAACGCCCTCGCCATCCTGGGCGGCGCGGCGCGGGTCCACCTGATCGATCCCTTGGATTATCAACCCTTCGCCAACCTGATCAGCCAATGCTATCTGGTGATGACCGACTCTGGCGGGATTCAGGAGGAAGCGCCCTCCCTGGGCAAACCGGTGCTGGTGCTGCGGGACACGACCGAGCGGCCCGAAGCGGTCAGCGCCGGCACGGTGAAGTTGGTGGGCACCGACCGGAACGCGATCATCCGCGAAGCCAACCGGCTCTTGGACGAACCGCGGGAATACCGGCGGATGTCGACTGCCGTCAACCCCTACGGAGACGGCCGGGCTTCGGCCCGGATCGTCCAGACGATCCTGCATCATTTCGGCTGTAGCGCCGAGCCGCCCGAGGAGTTTGCGGCGGCGCCGGACGCTTCCCGGGAGAAATCGGGCGAACCGGTTTGAAATGGATGATCCTGCCGAAGTATGCCGTACCACGGCGAACAGCGGATTCTTAAAACGGGAAACAAAGAATGAACCGGCGAGGGTTGGCGTAAGGAGCGGACCGGCGCCGGCGGAGGAGAATTTTTGAAACAGCGGACTCGGATCGTAAGCATCATTTTCATGACCTTCCTTCTGGGAAGCGTCATTGCTTTTTTGCTTTATTCCTCGGAAGACCCGCATTGGGGCGGAGGCTTTTGGGAGGAATGGCTGGCCCGGCATTTTGACTGGCCTCAGGAGTTCATTTCCCAGCTGGTCTTCAATGTCCGCAAGTCGATGCATTTCACGGGGTATGGCGGCATCGGCCTGCTATTTTGGGCCTATTTTTATCTGTGGCGCCTGCCCTTCCCGCAGGGAGCCGGGCTCTTGGCCACCGCCGCCGTCGCCAGCCTCGATGAATACACCCAATCGTTCGCCACTTTCCGGAGCGGTCAACCGCAGGATGTACTGTTGGATATCTGTGGCGCGCTGGCCATTGGCCTCATCGTCCGCTTGGTGTTGGCCAGGCGCAAGCCACGGCGACCCGGCTCCTATTAATAAGTTGGATGATGATTATCAAGTTAGCTCCGCTCACTCACGGAAGGGATTGAAGGATAAGTCATGACGTCTATAGACCTAACCCTCGGCCCTTTGCGGCTGATGTCCATCCTTGGACGCCGCAAGCTTAAGCCATCCTAGCTCTGGCTTCCTGAATCTGGAAGGGAAACCACCGGGCTCCGGGGCCCAAAAGCCTTTGGGCTGCGGAGAATGGTGATTACTCTCCCCGATCCGGGCCATAACCAGGATGGTTTAAGCACGGCGGTCCATGGATGGAATACCGCCGGGGAGAGCCAAGAGAGAGGAGGAGAGCTAGACTTAATCCCTATCATGTTACCTACCTTCTTGCGGATTTAACTTTATAATCATTAGCTGGATGGTCCCCGGGCTAGACTTTCCGTCCCGGGTAACGCTGTTCCGGAAGGTATTCTTTGCCGAAGCGCAGGATGAAGTAGACCACCAAATAGGAGAAGAGCGTATCGGTGATGAGGAAAGCGAGGGCGGTGGAATGATCGCCCAGCGTAATCTTGGAGATGCCGAGATTGGGGGCCAGCCCGGTGATGCCGAGCCAGATGAAGAAACCGCCCATGGCGGCCTTGGCCCAATGATGCTGCCGACCGGTGAACCGGAAGACATAGAAAAAGATGATTCCCAGCAGGGAAGCCACGGCCAGATCCGCCAGGAACCCAATGAGGAGTCCGGCCGCTTCCCAGGACTGCGATTCATCCAAAAAGACCGAGGCGGCCAGCTGCCAATAGATATAATGCTTGATCCCCAGGAGCTTCAGCAACACGCTGGCGCAGTTTTTGATCAGCGTCGCGCAGATTCCGGAACTCACCGCAATGGTCAGATCGTCGTTAAAGAATCGCTCCATCTCTAAGCCTCTCCAAATTTGTCATAATTAGGATATGCGGGATGGAGAAAACTATACGAGATTCCTTTCCGGCTCAATCCGGACCGGCTTACGACCGGGAAGGCTCAGCCGCCATCTGCCGGCGAAACTCCTCCAGAATGGCATTCATCATCAAAACATCTTTTCCCACCCAACGCACCCATGGTTTCCGGGTTAGGACCCTGAGAAATTCCAACCGTTCCGCCAACCGGAGTAAGCGGCCCCGGACGGCCATCCCCCCGTTCTCCTCATAGACCCGAATTAATTTAGGAATCGAACAGTGGCTGATATTCGAGGAGAGCGAAAGGAAAAACAGCAGCAGATCCCGGAAGGCAAGATCCGCAAAATATTGCTCCGGAGTACACTCCTCAAAGTCAATCATGAAAATCTGCTCATCTTTCACTGTAAAATTGCGGATCTGAGCGCCGCCATGACACTGTCCCGTCCGATGCAACCGGCCCAGGGCAACGATGGCCTTTTCCAGATAGAATTGGGCTGCCTGAGGGTTCTCGTTGATGACGTCCGCTAAAGAACGGCCGCAATCCTCGATGATCAGATACTCATCCGAGTAATCTAACACCGCCGGGACGTTCAGGCCCAGCTGTTTCAGACGGATCAGTTTTTCCCCTTCATAAGAAGTCTCACTTTTACCCGGGTCCAGAATCGTGATGGCCAGCAGCGGATGATGGGTCAAGCGAAAGGCCAGGCTCTGCAGACGATGAAAAATATTGATTTTGGAAGGGATATGCATTTTTACAAAATATGGATCGCCCTGATAAACGGTTTGAAAGACCCGTTGACCGGGGTGCTCGTTGATGGCTTGTTGAATTACACTACCTAATGCGCTCACGTGCTTGTGTCACATCCTTTAGAAGCCATGGGATAAAGTCTCTTTCAAATGAATCCGTTTATCAAAAGGTTTTAAACGACTTTATCCCTTGCTTCTCTGAGCTTTTGTGTTCACCCCGACCTTCGGCCGGGGTTTATCACAACGCTTTTAGTTCGCCGCTGTTTCAGCGGGGAAAACGGTATTCCCGGCGAAATAAAAAAGCTGCCGGTCCGGTTTTGCGGCTGGAGTGTTCCAACCAAACTGACTGCAGCGTTGATCCGTCCGATGAGGCGGATTATGGTTTGATTAAGAAACAGCGAAGCGAAACGTTTTTATTTAATCTGTTCTTAATTCTATTCTTGGCATGACGATTTTAACCTTCTGAAATATCTTTCCTGAAATGATTTTTTAAAGGAAGTTTACAATCCGCTGTCAGGCGGATCAGAACAAAATATGCGCAATACGGCCGGATATGTCAAAACCATTGGGGCCTATCGAGAGGGGATGCCCTTGTCTCCTATCCGCCAACCGCCGGGGAGCGGTTCATTGGCTCCGGAAAGTAGGAAGGTGGAAGGCGTTCGGCGGGGGAGAAAAATAATCAAAAAATAGTCAGCTGATTCATCGAATAAAATCAAAAATTGCCGATAATGTATATAGAAGGCGGAGCACGCCAAGGAGCAATATTCATTCGATTGCCAGCGCGGCCCGGGAACGGCTGAAGGAAGAAAGAAAATCCGAAAAAACCGTCTATGTGCAACGACATGAATCCTTAGGGTATATGATTTGCGAAAATAACGAACGTTTCACCGCTTTTTCGCAAATCATATGCTTCAAATAATTTCGTTGCATATAAAACGAATCAAGGAGGGAAAGATGATGGAAGAAATGTTTGTCAAATGGGTATTGGTGGCCGGCCTGTCGCTATGGGTGGTCATACGGATCGGTCTGGCCAACCGGATGGCGAATTCGGTTGCCCCAAAATCCGACTGCAAAGAAGCTTCGTCATCCAACTCTCCCAGAGTGGCATAGCAAAACAGGAGGAGATGGAATGCCCGACCAGCTCATGAAGCTTCGCCCCCAGGAAGCGGCGCTGATCATGACGATCCGTCGTATGGAGTCTGGCAGCCTGAGTCTTCAGATCCAGGAGGGGCTTCCGGTTCAAGGCAACGAGTCCGTCAGGGATATCAACTTTACCGAAAAGGCGAAGGATCTGGGATATATTCGGGAGTAAAAAAAAAGCCATGGCCGGACAGTCGGCCGGAGCGGCAAAGCCAATCGAGGCCCTTATCGGGAGCGGCCGGATTGGCTTTTTGTTTCTTTGACCAATCAGCCGGGACTGAAATGGCGGAACCAAAAAGCCATATTCTTCGTCTAGTAGATGGATGGGGCGTACCAGAAATGCCGGCTGATACTAGGCGAAGAGGTTAGAGCATGATGCGTTGTTTCTCCAAAAAAGAGCGGGTCGTCAAGGCGAAAGAGTACATTCAAAAAGGCATGACGCCCCGGGAAGCGTCGGAGCTGACCGGGATTTGCATTGTGACGGCCCGGTATATGGAAGAAAGTTTGCGTAAACAGAAGCTTCATGAGCCCGACGCGGGTCATCCGCTCCGGATTTTGCATTAAAAGAGTTTCGCAATCATTTTTTGGCTTGGAATTTTCAAACGGCAATGGCTGCCCGTGGGAATGAAGTTCGTCCGAACCCGGGAGACCCACTGGAAAATGGTCGGCAAGAACCGGAAATAAAAAAAGCAGTCCCGCCGAAGGCGGCGGCTGTTCCGCCGGAGGGCCCGGAGGTTCGGGAAAAGCCGGCGGCGGCCTTGCGCCTGCGCAAAACAAAACTGCTGCGCGCTTGTTCGGATCGTCTTCGCGAACTCGCCGCAGCAGTGTGCTTTTAAAATAAATGGTGCCCAGGACCGGACTTGAACCGGTACGGTTGCCCATACGCCCCTCAAACGTACGCGTCTGCCAGTTCCGCCACCTGGGCTTTACGATAACATAGATTATTATAACCACGATCCCGGCCCTTGTCAATCATCTTTCATCATGAAAGATGAAGAAATCAACCCCATCCTTACCAGAACGACCCGAGGCATGCCGAATTTTTGGACGGAGCGGCAGGATAAACCAGAACAATCACGAATTTAAAATATTTATGATCGCTTTTCAAAGAGCTGTGAGGAATCCGGCAAAAATGCCGAAAAGATCACAGCGATTGCCTGGAGCAAGTGATAAAGTCGATTGAAATCTTTTTGCAAGACAATTTTTGTCCAGAAAGACTTTATCACATGGCTTTTCAAAGAGCTGTGAGGAACCCGGCAAAAATGCCGGAAAGATCACAACGATTGCCTGGAGCAAGTGATAAAGTCGCTTGAATTTTTTGCAAGATAATTATTGTCCAGAAAGACTTTATCATAGGGCTTTTAGAGAAAAAACCGGAAACGGTAGTAAAAAGGAAGAGGGGGCTTGTCAATGAAGGCCATGATCCTGGCCGCCGGGGTGGGTTCGCGGCTTGAACCGCTGACCTGCAATATTCCCAAACCGATGGTTCCGGTGGTGAACCGTCCCGCCATGGAACATATAATCAATTTGCTGGTAAAGAATAATATCACCAAGGTGGCGGCCAATCTCTGGTATCTGCCGGATAAGATTCAATCATATTTCGGAGATGGCAGCCGTTACGGGATCGAGATCCATTACTCCGTGGAGAAGGAGCTGATGGGCACCGCCGGCGGAGTCAAAAAACTGGAGTCCTTCTTCGACGAGACGTTCATCATCGTCTCCGGGGACGCGGTCACCGACATTGATCTGCCGGGTTTTATCGACAAACACCGTAAAAGCGGCGCTCTCGCCACCATTGCCCTCAAAGAGGTATCCGACCCGCGCCAGTTCGGCGTGGTGATCACCGATAAGGACGGCCGGATCAAGGCTTTTCAGGAAAAGCCATCCCTGGATGAAGCCATGAGCCGCCTGGCCAACACCGGAATCTATATTTTTGAGCCGGAAATTTTCAAATACATACCCGCCCAGACCGTGTTCGATTTTGGAAAGCAACTCTTCCCCGAACTGGTGCAACGGGGCGAATCCTTTTACGGCTATTCCATGAAAGGGTACTGGTGCGACATCGGTTCATTGACCCAATACCGTTTGGCCCACTACGATGTCTTAAAAGGGCTGGTGACCATCGACATCCCCGGGAACTGGCATCCCAACGCGGTGTACGTCGGAGAGCGGACGATTGTGGCGCCTTCGGCCCGGATCGGGTCCAAGGTGGTTATCGGGAACAATTGTCACATCGGCGACGGGGTGGAAATCTTCGGCGAAACGGTGATCGGCGACAACTGCGTCATCGAGTCCGGAGCTTCCATCTTCGGCAGCATTGTCTGGCGGAACACCCGGATCGGCCGGGGCGCGCGCCTGGTGGAATGCGTCGTCGGCAGCGAATGTTATTTGAAGGATGATTCGATCATTGGCGCCGGGGTCATTCTGAGCGACGAATGCATTGTCGAGCCGGGAAGCGTAATTGAAGCAAACTCCAAAATATGGCCGGGGAAAACGGTGCTCTAGTCTCCCCCCTTCCGAAAGGAACAATCAAGTTGAACGTTCAGCGTAATCATCTTTTTCAGGTTCTGATTGATATCGTGGCTATCAATCTGGCATGGTTTGCCGCGCTGGTTTTACGGTTTGACGGCCGGATCCCCTCCACGTACTTGCGAAATTGGCTGGCCATCGCGCTGGTGGTTACGGTCATCCGAATCGGTTTTTTCTTGGCTTTTCGGCTCTATAACAGTTTATGGAGCTATTCCAGCGTTCCCGAGTTTTTTCTGGTCATCAAGGCGGTCAGCGCTTCCACCATCGTGATCTGGTTTTTCGCTTTGATGGCCCAGGATTTAGGGTGGTTGCCGTTTCCGACGCCCAAGGCCATCGGGATCATTGACTGGTTTATCAACATTTTGCTGCTGGGGAGCCTGCGCTTTGCGATCCGGATCCGCCGGGAGTGGGTGATTACCCGTTTAAACGCCCAGAACACCGTCAAGAAACATTTGCTCATCATTGGCGCCGGGGAGGCCGGCTCAACGATTATCAAAGAGATTAACCGCAGTCTTTCCGCAAATTATCTCCCCATCGGCTTCATCGACGACGACCCGAGAAAGAAAGGCCACCGGCTCCACGGCATCCCGGTCCTGGGGACCCGCCAGGACATTCCCCGCCTCATCAAACAATACGAGGTGGAAGAGGTGATCATCGCGCTTCCATCCGCATCCCGTCAAGTAATCCGGGAGATTATCGGGGTCTGCCAGCCGGAAGCGGTCCACATCCTCATGGTGCCCTCGGTGGCCGAGATCCTCAACGGCACGGTCTCTCTCAAACAACTCCGCGATGTGGAGATCGCCGACCTGTTGGGACGGGAGCCTGTCAAGATCGATTTGGCCGAGATCGCCGGCTATCTGCACGGTGAGCGGGTCCTGATCACCGGGGCCGGAGGCAGCATCGGTTCGGAGATCTGCCGGCAAGTGGCGAAATTTGCGCCCGAAGTCATGTTGCTGCTCGGCAGGGGCGAGAATTCCATCTACGAGATTGATCAGGAATTACGGAACAATGCCCCCGAAGTGCCGCGAATCCCCATCATCGCCGATATCCGGGATCGGGACAAGATGGCCCGGATCTTCGAAGAGTACGCGCCGACCGTGGTTTTTCACGCGGCTGCCCACAAGCATGTGCCGCTGATGGAAAACGAGCCGGACGAGGCGATTAAGAACAATGTCTTCGGCACCAAAAATTTAGTGGAAATGGCCGACCGCTTTCAATGCAAGCGTTTTGTACTCATCTCCACCGATAAAGCGGTCAATCCAACTTCGGTGATGGGCGCCACCAAGCGGGTGGCGGAATTGATCCTGCAGGATTATAGCCGCCGGAGCAAAACCAAGTTTATGGCGGTCCGTTTCGGCAATGTATTGGGAAGCCGCGGCAGCATTATCCCTTTGTTCCGCAATCAGATCCTGCGGGGCGGGCCGGTGACGATTACCGATCCGGAGATGACTCGCTTTTTTATGACCATCCCGGAAGCGGCCCAGTTGGTAATCCAAGCCGGGGCGCTGGGCCACGGCGGGGAAATTTTCATTTTGGACATGGGAGAACCGGTGAAGATTCTCGATTTGGCCCGGGAACTGATTCGTCTGTCCGGCTTGATTCCGGATAAGGATATTAAGATCGAATTCACCGGAATCCGGCCCGGGGAAAAATTGTACGAAGAGATTCTGACCCGCGACGAAGGAGTCCGGGTGACCAAACATGAGCGGATCTATACGACGCAGGTCTGCGGGGTCGAACCCGGGTATCTGGCCGAACATCTTGAATCTTTGCGCGCCAATCTCGGTGAAACAGCGGATGCCATCAAAACCCTTTTGCAGCAGATCGCCGCCGAATACCAGCCTTGGTCGGCTCAGAAACCTTCTCTCCATGATTCTTTGGGAGGAGCAGCCGTTATGAAGCAGAGAGAGGGGACCACCGGCAATGTTTTTTGATATTCATACCCATGTCTTGCCCGGTTTTGATGACGGTTCGCCGGATCTGGAGACGTCCTTGGCCATGTTGCAACTGGCGGCGGAGCACGGAACCGGCGGAATGGTGGCCACTCCCCACCTGGCGGAAGGAGATTGGCAGCCTTCCTGGGAGCGCGTGGTCGATTCCTGCCGGCTTTTAGCGGAAGCGGCCAGCGAGCGGAAACTTGGGATTTCCATTTATCCCGGGGTCGAGGCGGCGTTTTATTCCGGGATCGAAGCAAAGTCCAACGGTCCGGGCGCCTATTGCATCAATGGCGGACGTTACATGTTGGTGGAGCTGCCGGCGAATCAACTTCCCGTTTCCACCGACGATTTTTTCTTCACGCTGCAATCGCGGGGCGTGATTCCGGTCCTCGCCCATCCGGAACGGTATCCGAAACTGCAAGAGGAACCGGAGCGGTTGCTGGAATGGATCGAACGCGGAATCTTGCTCCAGGTGAACGGCGCAAGTTTAGTGGGGCGCATGGGCACCCGGATCATGAATGTGGCGGAAACACTGTTGCAATGCCAAATGATTCATTGCATCGCTTCGGACGGGCATGGCCTAAGCAGCCGGCGCCCGATTCTCAAGGAAGCTGCCGCAAAGGTCACGGCCATGGTCGGCCCGGAGATGGCCCGGTCCCTTTTCACCACCAATCCGCAGAGCATCATAGCAAATCAGCCTGTGTTCATACCGGAGCCGGATGAACGGCGTTTTCTGAAACGTCCCAAATTGTTCGGCGGTTTGTTTAAAATGTTTGGTTCAAGATAAGCGCCCCTTTATGTGATACTGCATGATTCTGCGGGACGCATTTCGGTGGGTTTTCGATATTTTTGGTATACGATTCTGACATTGGCTTTTGTAAGGAAATATTTATATTTCCCATTCGATTCGTTGCAGGAATCATAGGTGATTTGTGGAATTATAAAATGTTTTATTTTACCAAATTTTATGGGTTTGTGCCACTTCGAAAAGCAAAAAGAAGTTTCTGCTTCACATTGCGCGAAGAGCGAAGCACTTTTTTCATATAACGAACTGCAGCGATAGCAAAGGTGGTTTTCGATGAAACGGCTAGGTTGGTGCTGGATATTCACGATGCTGATCGGTTTGTTTGTCTTCTGCGTCAGCGCCTGGGCGGACGATTACCGGTTGGGACCTGGAGATGTCATCACTATCAGTGTCTATGGGTATCCCGAGCTTCAAGTGGAGGAATTGTCGATTGGAGCGGATGGACGGATCATCTTTCCGCTGGCCGGCGGATTGGTGGCGACCGGATTGACCACCCAGGAACTGGCGAATCAGCTCACAAGCTCATTGGCGTTATACGTCAAGAATCCGCATGTGACCGTCAATGTCTCAAAATTCCGGACGACCCGGGTCTATGTGCTGGGCGAAGTGAGCAAACCCGGCATGTATGAGATAGAAAAGCAGCATAATCTTTTGGACGCTATCGGAATGGCCGGTGGATATACCAAGTTTGCGGTCCGTTCCAAGGTTTATGTGGTTCGTAAGGGATCCAGCCAATACCAGGAAGTCAATTTGGACAGCATTCTGAAAAAAGGCGATATGTCGCAGAATATTGCCTTGAATGACGGCGATGTTGTCTTTCTGACGAAAAGCGGCATGAGCTTCGTTTATGATATTTTACCGCTGATTAATTCAGCCTATAACATTCGGAATTGGAACGACTAGAGGTTCGAAACCGGAGTCGAGGCTAGGTCTTATTATTCGTGTTCCATGGAGACTTGGCCATATGTACAAGTAAACTTTTCGGGGGCATTTCAGTGGACGAATCGACCGTAGATCTGAAAGAGTTACTCAGGATTCTCAAGAAAAGACGGCTTTTTATCATTAACGTTTTTCTCATTGCGGTAATCATCGCGGTTCTGGTATCATTCCTGACTCCGCCGACCTTCGAAGCGGAAACCGTGGTCCGGGTCAAACAATCGAAGGGTTTGGCCGATTCCTTGCTTTCCGACCTGCCGATGGGGAATACCATGGCCACTAAGCAATTGATGTCGACTTATGCGGAAATTTTAAAAAGCCGCACGGTACTTGAGATGGTACTCGCCAAAACCCCCTCCTCCGGTAAGAAACCCCTAACCTATGAGACCTTTTCCAAGCGGATAACCACCGAGCCGGTAAAAGATACCGAGCTGCTCAAGATCGCAGTGGAAGCACCTTCGGCGGAGGAGTCGAAGCGTTTAGCCAACCTGCTGGTCGACAGTTTCATTCAGCGGTTGACCTTTTTGGCCCGGGTAACGCAGACGGAGGTCCGCCAATTCATCGGCAGCCGGCTGGACGAAGCCAAGAAAGAGTTGGATAAGACGGAAGCCGCGTTGGAGCGGTATAAGCGGACGGAAAAGATCGTCGATGTCGAAGCCGAAGTCAAGGCGGTAGTCGACCGGATGTCGGCCATCAACCAATTATCCGCCCAAAATATTGTGAATCAAGCGTCCTCCCAGGCCCGGCTGCGCAGCGCCGAAAAACAGCTTGCGGGTCAGAAGCAGGGTTTCGTGGCGGATAATCCCTTGATTCAGCAGTATAAATCGAAATTGGGCGACTCGGAAGTTCAATTGGTAAGCCTGTTACAGCAGTATACGGAGAAGCATCCTCAAGTCATCGCCCTGCGGGCTGCGATCGAAGAGACGAAGCTCAAATTGAATCAGGAAATCTCGAAGGTGGTCAATGCCGAGTCCGTTTCGGCCAATCCCCTTTATCAAAAATTGATGGTGGACCGGTTGCAGTCACAAGCCGAAATCGCCGCCTATGATTCCCAGGCAAAAGCGTTGGCTGGGATCATCGCCCAAAATGAAGCCGAACTCAGCGAGCTGCCGGCGAAGGAACAAAGTTTGGGTCGTTTGATGCTGGATGCCAATTTGACTCAGCAAATCTATCTGATGTTGGCCAATCGTTTTGAAGAGGCCCGAATCAGCGAGGTTATGCAGCCCACCGACATCCAGATCATTGATGTGGCGGTGGCTCCGGAGAAGCCGATTAAACCGAAAAAGACCTTGAACGTGTTGATTGCCGCTTTTTTGGGCCTCTTCGCGGGAACCGGGTTGGCTTTTATGATCGAATACCTGAATAAAACGATCCGGGATACCGAGGATGTCCGGTTGTATCTTGATCTGCCGGTATTGGGGAGCATTCCGAAGTTTCAAGAGGAACAGGCCAGCATCAATGAATTCTGGGGTCAACTGCTTGGTTCGTTCAAAAAGAAGCAGCCCCATCGTCGTCGACGCCGTTCCTAAAATAAAGGATTATCCGCTCGCCAATCCGGAAACGGGTTGCATTATCAATCTCTTTCTACATATACAAGTCAATTTTTGAGAGGTCTTGGGCCATGCATCAAAAACGCCAGTTGATCGTCCATGAACAGTCGAAATCGCCGATTTCCGAGGCTTACCGTACTTTACGGACCAATATTCAATTTTCCAAGGTTGACGGAGCATTAAAACGAATCATGTTGACCAGTTCGGGCCCTGGAGAAGGAAAGTCGACCACTACCGCAAATCTGGCCGTGGCAATGGCCCAATCCGGCAAACAGATTATTTTGCTGGACTGCGACCTCCGGAAACCGGTGCAGCATAAGGTTTTTGGCAAATTCAACCGCGGCCTGACCAATATCCTGGTGGATGACACTCCGCTGGATACGTTGGTTCAGACCGAACAGATATCCGAGTATATTCAAGAAACCGAGGTCGAGAATCTGCGGCTGGTCACCAGCGGACCTATTCCGCCCAACCCTTCGGAGCTTCTTTACTCCGCTAAAATGCAGGAAACACTGGAGTATTTAACGAGCCAATGTGATCTTTTAATTGTCGATGCTCCTCCGGTTATTGCGGTTACCGATGCCTGTGTTTTGGCCTCCAGAGTTGACGGAATCGTACTCGTTCTGGATTCAACGACGGTTCGCCCGGAAATGGCTCAACGCGCCAAAGAGTTGTTGCTCAAAGCAGATGGGCATATCCTCGGCGTCGTTTTGAACCGGGTTGAAATCGAAGAGGAGTATACTTATTACTACTACTACTATGGCAATGAAGGAAAGGAAAAAAGACGTAAAGCAGCCCTATAACTCTTCACAACTGGGGAAATTGCTTATAAAACCACTACCTGAGAGACAGGGTAGTGGTTTTTTCGTCTAGATAAAGATTGGGATCGAGGGTGCCAAAATCCGGGACCCGAATATGATATAACCGAGGGTTTAAAAGCGTTGTGATAAACCCTGTCCGAAGGTCAGGGTGAACACAAAACCTCAGGGAAGCAAGTGATAAAGTCGTTTTTAACGGATTTCCGTTTTAAAAGACTTTATCACATGGCTTTTAAAGATAAATTCCATTTATCAGCAAAGGAGTTGACAGCGTGATCCTGGGGGTTAAAACCAAAGAATTGATCCGAAGGGTTGATGACCGCGGCTTTTTCATGGAGATTTTACGGGATGATGATCAGCTGCTGCAAAAGTTCGGCCAATTTTCGATGGCGATGACCTATCCTGGAGTCATCAAGGCATTTCATTATCATAAGCTTCAGGATGATCTGTGGTTCTTTCCCAAAGGCGAAGCCCAGGTGGTTTTGTACGACTTGCGGGAAGATTCGAAAACAAGGGGCGAGACAGATGTTTATTATCTGGGCGAGCTGCAGCCGTGGTTGTTGACCATTCCGGCCGGAGTGGCCCACGGGTATCGGGTATTAGGCGGTGAACCGGCGCTCATTACGTATTTGACGACCCAATCCTATGACCGGCTTCAACCGGATGAATATCGAATTCCTTGGGATGATCCGACCATCGGTTTTGATTGGCGAACTCATAACCGGTGACCGCAAAAGTGCCATCAAGCGACTGATCTGATGTCGCCCAAATAGCCAATTCGCATCGCATCCAAGACCTTCTCATACGCTATACTGAATGGAATGAAAGGGGATAGAATGTTGCTCACTCCGCATGGAGGAGTTTTAGTCCGGCAATACCTGGAACCGGAACAGGTCGCGGAATATCAGGAACAGCTGCCGGATTTTAAAAAATGTATTTTGGATGAGATTGAATTCTCTGACCTGACGCTCATCGCCAATGGCGCATTCAGCCCTTTAAAAGGCTTCAACAATCAGGCTGATTACGAAGGAATATTAAAGGAATCCAGGCTCGCCTCCGGATGGGTATGGCCGCTGCCTATCGTCTTGAGCGTCAGCCCTGAGAAACAGGCCGAGCAGGGTTATCGCTGCGGCGACCCAATCGCCTTGGTGACGCCGGATGGACAGTTTCAAGGAATGATGGAGCTTGAAGAGATTTACCGGCGCGACCGCGAGCGGGAAGCAATCGCCATCTTTGGGACTGCCGACCGGAAGCATCCCGGGGTTGATTATCTCTTTTCGAAAGGGGAGATCGCGCTGGGCGGAACGATTAAGGCAAAGCCGGTCCAGATCACGCAGTTTCCCGAGTACGAACTGACTCCTTTACAAACTCGCGCTGAGTTTGCGCGGTGGGGTTGGCAAAGCGTGGTTGCATTTCAGACCCGGAATCCTATCCATCGCGCCCATGAATACTTGCAGAAAGTTGCCTTGGAATCGGTGGACGGTCTATTCATCCATCCCCTGGTAGGTTTCACCAAGCCCGGCGACATTCCGGCAGCCGTTCGGATGCGTTGTTATCAGGCACTGCTCGCGGGGTACTATCCGGCGGGTCGGGTCTTGTTGGCGGTTTTCCCAGCCGCCATGCGCTATGCCGGGCCTAAGGAAGCGGTCTTCCATGCCTTGGTCCGAAAGAACTATGGATGCAGCCATTTTATCGTCGGCCGGGATCATGCGGGGGTGGGGAATTATTATGGGACATACGACGCCCAGAACATCTTCGAGCAATTTTCAGCCGCCGAGATCGGGATTACGGTTCTAAAGTATGAAAACACCTTTTACTGCAAACGGTGCGGAAATATGGCCTCCGCGAAGACCTGCCCTCATTCCGGTGGGGACCTGCTTTATTTGAGCGGCACCAAAGTCCGGGAAATGTTAAGTGATGGACTGCCGTTGCCCGCCGAATTCACCAGGCCGGAAATTGCCGCGATTTTGATGGAGTTTTATCAGTCTCAGCCATTACCGGTATAAGGGAAAAATAAGTCAGTGCCGCGGAGGAAAAGATGAGCTTGCCGGTTTTTGTGATTATGGCCGGCGGGCGCGGCGAGCGTTTTTGGCCGCGCAGCCGTCGAACCCATCCCAAGCAGTTGCTTTCCTTGGTAGGCGAACAGTCACTGCTGCAGGCTTCGGTGGAACGGATCCGGAAACTTACTGAGGATCGGCGCATTTATGTCGTTACCAACCGGGATTATGTGGAAAAAGTCAGGGACCAACTGCCGATGCTGCCCGAGCGGAATATCCTGGTGGAGCCCGAAAGCAGGAATACGGCCCCCTGCGTCGGGTTGGCGGCGACCTATATTGCAAGCCATTTTCGGGGTGAGGATCCGGTCATGGCTATTCTGCCCAGCGACCTACTGGTGCGGCGACCGGAGTTTATGCGAAAGATGCTGCAGTCCGGGATCGATTACGCGACTGCCCATGATGTGGGAGTGATTTATGGTGCCTGGCCGACCCGCCCCGAGACGGGATACGGTTATATTCAGCTGGGAAAAGTCGCTGCCAAAGAAAGTGGCGTGACCTTCCACGAAGTGGCCGGATTCAAGGAAAAACCCGATTCCGCCACGGCCGCTCAATATCTGGTCAGCCAAGAGTACCTTTGGAACGGAGGGATCTTTGTCTGGCGGGTCCGATGTCTTCTCCAAGAGCTCGCGGCTCACCTTCCGCAACTGGCCACCGGGCTGGAAACATTGAAAGCGTGGCTTGGAACGGCAGCGGAAACGGAGCGGTTGAAAGAGATCTATCCCAGGATTCCCGCCATTTCATTTGATTATGGAATTTTGGAAAAGACCCGGAATATCGTGGTTATCCCGGCTGATTTCGGTTGGGACGATTTGGGGAGCTGGAATTCGCTCGAACGCTATTTGCCGCAGGACGATTTTGGAAACGTCGCTCAAGGCGATTTAATCGCTCTGGACTCGTCGAACTGCATTGTATATAGCGAGCGGAAACCAGTCGTTACTTTGGGGGTCTCCGACCTGATCATCGTGGAGGCGGAAGACTCCCTGTTGGTCTGCGCCAAACAGCGGGCCCAGGATATGAAAAAGGTTCTGGAGCGGTTGAGAGAAGAGCACCATGAGGAACTGCTTTGACTGTTCAATTCTGAAACGGGCGAAATGAAAAGGGACGGTCAAGCGGCTGCCGGGTCTCCCCGGGCCAGCCACTTGATCGTTGGAGTCAATTCTCAATATCGGATCTATGCGAGCAGTTTTTGCAGCGCCGCTTGGACTTCTTCCCGGATGGCCTGTAAGGCCTCATTGGAGTTGGCTTCAAATCGGGTTACCAGAACCGGTTGGGTATTTGAAGCCCGCACCAGTCCCCAGCCGTTCGGGAAGATGATCCGCGCGCCATCGATATCGATGACTTGATATTTGGCTTGGAAATGCCGCGCCAGCTCGCGGACGACATCGAATTTCTTATTCTCGGGGCAGTCCACCCGGATCTCGGGAGTGGAATAGGTTTTGGGCAGGCCGTCCACCATTTCGGAAAGGCTGGCGGAGGCATGAGAAAGAATCTCTAGTAGCCGGGCGCCGGAATAAATGGCGTCGTCATAACCGTAATAACGATCGGCAAAGAATAAATGCCCGCTCATCTCCCCGGCCAACAAGGCCCCCTCCTCCTTCATCTTGGCTTTGATCAAGGAATGCCCGACCTTCCACATGATCGGGTCGCCCTGCATCTCCCGGATCCGGTCGAACATGGTTTGGGAGCATTTTACCTCGCCGATAATCTTGGCGCCCGGTTTGGTCTTGACAATATCCCCGGCATAAATAATCATCAATTGGTCGCCCCAGAGGACCCTACCTTGGGCGTCAATGACTCCGATCCGGTCGGCGTCGCCGTCGAAGGAGATGCCGAGATCGGCCCGGTTGGCCAGGACTTCGGCTTTCAGGTCGGCCAGATTCTCGGGGATGGTCGGGTCCGGATGGTGGTTGGGAAAATTCCCGTCCGGTTCCGAAAAAAGCTCGATCACTTCCCAGCCCAAGCTACGGTACAGGGGGACGGCCAACAGATTGCCGGTCCCGTTGCCGGCATCCAGAACGACTTTAAGGGGTTTGGCGCCAGGATGGATCCGGCCCTTCAAATCGGCAAGATACTCGGCAATGATCGGTTTTTCGATCAACGTGCCTTGCCCGGTCCGGTAATCCCGGGCTTCCATGATCCGCCGCAACTCCTGGATCTCTTCGCCAAAGATGGTCGTTTTGCCGAGGCAGATTTTGAAGCCGTTTTCGTTGGGCGGGTTGTGGCTGCCGGTGATCATCACCCCGCCGCCGACCGGCAGGCTGAATAATGAAAAATAGACCAGAGGAGTTGGGGAAAGGCCGATATCGTAAACGGTCATTCCCGATTGGAGCAAGCTTTCGATCAAAATGGTTTTAAACGGAACCGAACTCAAACGGCAGTCGTAGCCGACGCTGATCGTATTGACGTTACGTTTTTGATAGAATGTGGCCAGGGATTTGCCGAGGTCTCTCACAAAATCGGGGGTTAGATCGCGTTCGGCCACGCCTCGGATGTCATATTCACGGAAAACATGCGACATTCAGGCTACCTCCAAAAGTAATTTTTTGGTTTCTATTCGACGATCAAGCATGAAAACCTTCTCAGCGCATTGCACTTCGGGCAAAATTCATTTATAATTTAACAAAAGATGGATTGGAGCAAAAATTCGAAAATGATCCGTTTTTTAACAGCCGGAGAATCCCATGGTCCGGCTTTGACTGCAATTATTGAAGGTCTTCCCGCGGGGTTGCCCCTGACCGCCGCGGCGATTCAGGCCGATCTGGACCGGCGTCGCCAGGGCTATGGTCGGGGGGGGCGGATGCAGATCGAAGGTGATCAGGTGGCGATCCTATCAGGCGTAAGGCACGGCAGTACGCTGGGTTCGCCGGTCACGCTACAGATTCTGAACCGCGATTGGGAACGTTGGCAGGAGGTGATGGCTGTCGCGCCGGGAATGGGTTCCGCCGCGGTGACCATCGATCAGGATGAGCGAATCAGTTCGTTGAAGGCCAACGTCACAGCGCCGCGGCCCGGACATGCCGATCTGGCCGGAGCTTTAAAATATCAGCAGTCCGATATCCGGAACATCCTGGAGCGGGCCAGCGCCCGCGAGACTGCTGCCCGGGTATCCGTCGGGGCAGTCGCCCGCCGGATTCTGCAGGAGTTTGAGATCGAGGTTTTCAGCGGAGTATTGCAGATCGGCACGGTCCGTCTGGCGGAACCGCCCGAGGACATGGTCCGGTATCGCGAAGAAGCCAGGAACTCTCCGGTGGCGGCTCCGGATTCCGAGGTTTCCCGACTGATGACGGCGGAGATCGATCGCGCCAAGTCGGCCGGGGATTCGCTGGGAGGAGTAATCGAAGTGATCGCCCGGGGCGTCCCGCCGGGGCTGGGCAGCCATGTCCATTGGGAGCGCCGGCTCGATTCGAGGCTGGCTGGGGCATTGATGAGCATTCCGGCCATTAAGGGAGTGTCCGTCGGTTTAGGATTTCAGGCAGCCGGGTTGCCCGGCTCGCAAGTCCATGATGAGATTGGGTATGCGCCGGGACAAGGATATTCGCGGCGGACCAATCATGCCGGCGGGATCGAGGGCGGGATCAGCAACGGAGAAATGATCCGCGTTTCCTTGGCGATGAAGCCCATCCCCACTCTCTACCGGCCGCTTCGGACCGTGGATATCGTCTCCAAGGAACCGGTTCAGGCCAGTGTAGAACGGTCCGATACCTGTGCCGTTCCGGCGGCGGCAGTGGTGGCCGAAGCCATGGTCTGCTGGGTGCTGGCCGAAGCATTGACCGAAAAATGCGGTGGCGACCATTTGGAGGAGATGCGGGCTCATTACCGGGATTATCTGGCGGCAATCAGGAGTTTTTAAATGAAAATCGCGCTCATCGGATTCATGGGAACCGGCAAGACATTGCTGGGAAGGATGTTGGCCGCGCGGCTCCACTATGAATTCATCGATACGGATCAGTTGATCGAAATCCGACAAGGCCAAAGCATTGCGGAGCTCTTCGCCACGCGGGGCGAAGCCTACTTTCGCCAGTTGGAGCAGGAATTGGCCCGGGAACTGGCAGGCCGGGATGGCCTGGTCATCGCCACGGGCGGCGGATTTGTGTTGAACCCGGTTAATCTGGAACGATTGCGTGAAGGTGGCGTAATCGTTTCGCTGATTGCACCGGCGGAAACGATTTATGACAGAGTGAAATGCAATGATGACCGGCCCTTGCTGGCGGTAGCCGATCCTTTGGCCCGAATCCGGGAGCTTCTGCAGCAAAGAGCCGTCATTTATCAAGGGGCGGATATCGTGCTCGATACCTCGCTCAAAGTACCCGATGAGCTAATCGAGGAGCTGGTTTCGCGATTGACGGCGAAAGGATATGGGAATGAAATCATTTGATGTGTTGCAAGAGATCCGGGTGGATCTGGCGGAAAGGGGTTACCCCATCCTGATCGGGGCCGGGATTTTGGAAGAGATCGGCGCGATTTTCCACCAACGGGAGATCGCCGGCAGGATCCTGGTGATCACCAACCCCACTGTGGCCCAGTGGTATCTCGATCCGGTACTCCAGTCGCTCCAACGGGCCGGATATGACGCCGCGGCGGCTCAAGTCCCGGACGGCGAAACCTTTAAGTCGTTGGCCGAAGCTGATTTTTTATATGACCGTCTGGTGGAGGGAAAATACGACCGTAAGACGGTTTTAGTGGCATTGGGAGGCGGAGTCATCGGCGATCTGACGGGTTTTGTGGCCGCCACCTATATGCGGGGCGTCCGTTTCGTCCAGGTCCCCACAACCCTATTGGCGCAGGTGGATTCCAGCGTGGGAGGCAAGGTCGCGGTCAATCACAGGAAGGGCAAGAATCTGATTGGCGCTTTCTATCAACCGCGACTGGTGTTGACCGATGTCACGACATTGAGGACCTTACCTGACGCCGAGTTCAGTTCGGGAATGGCCGAAGTAATCAAGCACGGCATTATCCTCGATCCGGAGTATTACCGGATGATCGGCGCAAAGCTGCCGCAGATTCTGCGCCGCGATCCGGCGGCCCTCAGCGAAGTGGTCGGCGGCTCCTGCCGGATCAAGGCGGAAGTGGTACGGAAGGACGAAAAGGAACAGAACTTACGGGCAATTCTCAATTTCGGCCATACGGTCGGTCATGCGTTGGAGAGCATCACCGGATACACTCGTTATAAACATGGAGAGGCGGTAGCCTTGGGAATGTTGGCTGCCACAAAGCTGGCCGAGCGGAGCGGGTTGCTGGCGGACCAGTCACTGGAGCCGACCTTGCGCCGGTTCTGTCAGGAACTGCACCTTCCGCTCCAAATCCCCGGATTGGATAGCAGCGCGATCGCCGAAGCCATTTTGCTGGATAAAAAAGCCGATCAGGGAGCGGTGCGCTGGATTCTGCCGCTACGGATCGGCGAGGTACGGATCGAGGCCGCAGTCCCCCAGGAGAGCGTCGTCGATATTTTGAAAGAGATGGGGGGAGCATAATGGGAAAAGTACTGGTTTTGCACGGTCCGAACCTCAATTGGCTCGGCAAACGGGAGCCGGCAGTGTATGGCCGGGAAACCCTGGACGACTTGAACCGGGTCTTGAATGAAACTGCCCGGCAACTTGGCATGGAGTTGCGGATCTTTCAGAGCAATTCCGAGGGAGGACTGATCGATCGCATCCAGGCCGAAGCCGGATGGGCTGAAGCGATTCTGATCAATCCTGGTGCCTTTACTCATTACAGTTATGCCTTGCGGGACGCTTTGGCCGGAATGTCCGTGCCCGTCGTCGAAGTCCACCTCAGCAACATCTATGCCCGGGAAGAGTTCCGGCATCACTCGGTGATCGCGCCGATTGCCCGGGGCCAGATCGCCGGTTTCGGATTTGATAGCTATCGTTTGGGACTTCGGGCGATCAATGAATTACTGGAAAAGAGGAACCGAATATGAGTCGTTTACAAAAAATACGGCAGTCTCTGGCCGCGCAGCCAGTGGATGGCCTGCTGGTGACCCATCCGGAGAATCTGCGCTATCTCAGCGGTTTTTCCGGCGGGGAGGGCGCATTGCTGATTGGGGCGGATGCCGCTTTGCTGGTGACCGATTTCCGTTACTGGGATCAGGTCGCCTTGGAAGTGACCGAATTTGAACTCTGGAAGCAAGGGCCGAAACTCTGGCAAAGTGTTGGAGAGGCCATTCAAAAGCTGGGATGGAGCAGGGTCGGGTTTGAGGCCGGCGCACTGAATTATGCCGATTATGCCAGTCTGGGGACGATTCTTCAGGGAATTGAGCTGATTCCCACGACCCGTTTGATAGAAGAAATCCGGGTGGTCAAGGATGAACATGAAATCGAGCTGCTGGCCGAGGCGGAACGGATTACCGATCACGCTTTGGCTGCGACGTTGGAGCGAATTCGCCCCGGGGTTCAGGAACGGGAGATCGCCTTGGAGTTTGATTATCAGTTGCGGTTGAATGGCGCCGAGGGATCATCCTTTTCGACCATCGTCGTTTCCGGATGGCGGGCCGCGTTGCCGCACGGCGCCCCTTCCAATAAAGAAGTGGCAGTCGGTGAGTTGCTGACGATCGACGGCGGAGCACTCTATCAGGGATATCATGCCGATATGACCCGGACGGTGGCGATCGGCAAGGCTGACGCCAAGCAGCGGGAGATTTACCAGATCGTGCTGGAAGCGCAGAACGCGGCGCTTGATTATTTAAAGGCTGGTTTACCCGGCCGGGCGGTCGATAAAGTAGCGCGCGACATCATTGCGGCACACGGCTACGCCGAGCGTTTCGGGCATGGCTTGGGCCATTGCGTCGGTTTGAACATTCATGAAAATCCCCGTTTGTCCCCTTCCGAGCCGGGGAACATCCCGGCGGGAGCGGTGGTTACGGTCGAACCCGGGATTTATCTCCCGGATTGGGGCGGAGTCCGGATCGAGGATCTGATGGTGGTCGGCGAGGATGGGATCCGCAACTTGACCGGCAGTCCCAAACAGGAGTTGATGGAAATCGGTTGACACCGGTTTCGCAATCCTTCCGAGAATTCATCCCGGAGCCGGCAGCGGGAACGACTTTATTGAAAAGCAGAAAAATTCTCGACAATTTCTCAGGATTTATGGTAAAATATTGGCGGACTATGTGGGATAAGCGCGCTGTTTTACTCAGAGCGGTCAAGCGCGGCGGGTAAACGATCATTGCGAACGTTGCTACATAGCAGTTATTTTCGGAACCATTTGCCGATCAAAAACTGGCTATAGGAGGATATCCATTCATGATTTCGGTAACAGACTTTAAAACCGGCTTGACCATTGAGATCGACGGCGATCTTTATACCGTGGTCGACTTTATGCACGTGAAACCCGGTAAAGGCGCTGCCTTTGTCCGTTCCAAACTGAAAAACATTCGGACCGGATACACCGTGGAGCGCACGTTTAACTCCAACGAAAAGGTGGAGAACGCGCGGATCGACTTCCGGGAGATGCAGTTCCTTTATAAAAGCAGCGATGACGACTATACCTTTATGGATATGGAGAACTACGAACAACTGACGATTCCCGCTGCCAAAATGGGCGATGCCCCCAAATATTTGAAAGAGAATATGATCGTCGAAATTCAAATGTATCAAAACGAGATTCTCGGCGTGGAACTGCCGAACACCGTGGAGTTGGAAGTAGTGGAGACCGATCCCAACTTCAAAGGCGATACCGCCACTGGCGGAACCAAGCCGGCAACCCTGGAGACAGGCGCTGTCGTCAATGTGCCGTTCTTTGTGACCATCGGCGATGTCTTGCAGGTGGATACCCGCACCAATCAATATCTGAAGCGGGTCAATAAGTAATCTTTCGAAAACATGTTGATCGAAGACCGCGACTGCGGTCTTTTTTATTAATACCAGGATGACCGCCATTTGCCGGCGGCCGCTTGATGCGTGCGGCAGGTATTAAGCCCGGGGAATCAAGGGATACTATCGTCGAAGGGAGAGTGCAAGATGCGTGAGTTGAGAGAACAAGCCGCCTATTTGCGGGGCTTGATGGAAGGCTCGGAATTGGCCAAAGACGATAAGTCCAAGTTAATCTGGGAAGGACTGATGGACTTCTGCGACGGCGTTGCGGAGGATCTGGCGGAGATGGAAGAGTCGCAGGAAGAATTCGCCGATTATATTGAGGCGATTGACGAAGACTTGAGCACGCTGGAAAAATACTTCTATGACGCCGAAGGCTCGGAAGACTCCGAGGAATTAGTGACTTCGCAGCCGCAAGAGGATGATGACGAGGAGATCATGGAATTAACCTGCCCTCATTGCAAACAGGATCTGTATTTCGAAGATGAACCCGGCAATTACGAGGTTGTTTGCCCGGATTGCGGCAATGTGGTCTGGCAGCATTTTACCGCCGAACTCAGTCCGGAGGGTGAACATCCCTTGGCGTAAAGTGGATTTGAACCTTACCGTCATTTGTCATAAAAAGAAGCCCGTCTCAATAAAAATAGATATAGGAGGACGGGCTTTTTTATTTGGCTCACTGGTCAGGATTTATATCCATAGCTTGCGATAAAATTTGGACGAGGCGTCAATGGCTGACAAGCAACCCATCCCTAGGGAGCAACATGGCTCAAGCTGGCCGGAGATTATCCGTTTTTTTCATTCCGATTTGCGGAATCGCCTGGCCAAGCTGCCTCTTCCTTTTCGATCAGAGATTATTGAGATTCGTTGCCGGGTCAATCGTCCCGTGGAATTAAACTGCGGCAAGCGTCATGTGTTCTTGACCGAAGACGGAGGGGTGACCGACGATTTCCGGGAAGCCGGCGTAATGAGCATCGACGAGCTGCGAAAGCTAATCAGCGCTCTGACCACTGGTTCCTATTATGCCTTGGAAGCTGAGATTGCCCAGGGGTATATCGGGCTTCCCGGCGGGCACCGGGTGGGATTTACCGGCCGGGTGGTGCAGAATGCCGGTAAGATTCAGACGATTCAACATATTTCGAGCGTCAATTTTCGGATCGCCCGCCGGGTAGCGGGAATCGCCCGGCCCCTTCTGCCGCTGCTCTGGAAGGACGGCCGCTTTCTCAAAACCCTGATCATCTCGCCGCCCGCCGCCGGCAAAACCACCTTGTTGCGGGAGATCATCCGCGAGTTTAGCTACGGCGTGAGCCAACTCAATATTCCCGGTCACCACATCGGAGTGGTGGATGAGCGCTCGGAGTTGGCCGGGAGTTATTTGGGCGTTCCACAGTTGGATCTGGGACCCCGCAGCGATATTTTGGATGCCTGCCCCAAGGAAGAGGGGGTTTACCTGTTATTGCGTTCCATGAATCCGCAGATTATCGCCACCGACGAAGTAGGCCGTGAGAAAGACCAGCAGATCATCGCCGACATCATCAATGCCGGCGTCAGTTTCATTACGACGGCCCATGCCCGTAATCTGACCGAGGCCATGTTCCGTCCCGGCTTGCGCCGGATCCTGGAAAACGGCTCCATCGAACGGCTGATTACGCTCAGCAATCGCTTCGGCCCGGGCACGCTTGAGAGTGTCAAAGCCGGGGCGGCCGGTCCCGAGCTATGGCTCCAATCCCAAAACGGAGGAGAGCACCGTGATTAAACTCATTGGTATCACCTTAATCCTCGGCGCGAGCACGTTCGGCGGTTTTCTCTGTGCCGAGCGGATGGCGCAACGTTGCCGGATGCTTCGCCAGTGGCTCAGGATCCTGGAAATGCTCGCCACGGAGATTTACTATCATAGCGATCTGCTGCCGCAAATATTAGACCGAATCGCCGCAACGGTGAACGAAAAGAACCTGGAGGTCGAGTTCCGGAGGATGGCGCGAACGATCGCCTTCGGCGCCGATTCCAGCGTAGCCGAGGCCTGGACGGCGCTCGTCACCGGATTGCTGCCGGAAAAATTACGCCCCGAGGATGGCCAAGTCTTGTTGGAGCTGGGTTCCTATCTGGGGGTCACCGACCGCGAAGACCAGGTCAAGAAGATCCGCACCTGCCAGAGTCGGTTGGAGGGAAACCTGGCCGGCGCGGAACTGGAAGTGAAAAAACGAACCAATCTCTATCGGTACCTGGGATTTGCCGCCGGGGCCATCGTCGTGCTCTGGCTGTTGTGATGCTGTCATGAGGGGGTTGAGCCGTGGATATCAATCTGATTTTGCGGATCGCCGGCATCGGACTGTTAATAACGCTCTTAACCTCGGTCTTAAAACAGGTCGGCAAGGATGAGCATGCCCTACTGGTCACGCTGGCCGGAGTCGTAATCGTCACGTTGATGGTGATTCAGTTGATAGAACGGTTGTTCAGTGACGTCCGGGCGGTTTTCGGGCTTTAGGGGGTAGCGATGAACTTCTTGGCAATCCTCGGTTTTTCCCTGATCATCACCATTCTGCTCGTCATGGTGCGGCGCGACCGTCCCGAACTCGCGACGCTGCTCTCGATCGCCGCGGCCGCCATCATCCTTCTGGCGCTGCTTCAGGGGATCCAAGTCATCCTGGCGACGTTCGAATCCATGGCGTTAAAGACGAGGATGAATATCGCCTATTTGAAAGAGATCATCAAGATCGTCGGTTTTGCTTATCTGGCCGGATTCGGCTCCCAGATCTGCAGGGACGCCGGTGAGCATGGCATGGCCACCAAGATCGAATTGGCCGGCAAGATTATGATCCTTCTGACCGGACTGCCGATCATGTTCAGTGTGTTGAATTTGGTGCTTAAGTTCTTTTGAGGCGTTCGGCGGGCCGCACCGGATTTCACCCGGCGGCGACCGGAATTGGACAGAAGCGGGTATGATTTGAGACGAATGAGGAATGGTGAATGCGCGCAATACTCCGCATCAGCTGCTTAGCGCTGTTGCTCCTATTATGGGTGGCGGTTCCGGTCCGGGCGGCCGAGGCCAATCCTTTCGCCGCCCAGGTGCCATCGGTTGATCTTTCCGAGCTCCACCGTTTCCTGGACCATCTGGACCAGGACGTCCAACGGTTGCTGCCGCGCTTGGACATGGCCGCTTGGCAAGTGACCGGACCGGACTGGGATTGGCGGCGGATCGGCCGGGACATTCTCAACTTTTTTCTGAAGGAATTGGTCTTTAATCTGAAAGTGCTGGGAGAATTGATCTTCGTCGCGCTGGTGCTGGCCATCCTGCAGAACCTGCGCCATGCCTTCGAGGAAGAAAACATCGGCCGCTTGGCCTTTGCCATCTGCTTTCTGGTAGTCATGGGAATTGTCTTTAATAGCTTCCGGGTGACCTTTGGCGTGGCCCGGACCGCCATCGGCGAGATGAGTAATTTTATGTATGCGTTGATCCCGGTGCTTTTCAGCCTGATGGTCGCCGGCGGAGGCGTAACCACCGCAACCATCGTCCATCCGCTGATGGTCGGCAGTGTCGAGGTGGTTGCCGGGTTGGTCAACGGGGTTGTTTTTCCGCTGATTTTGTTCGCCGGAATTCTCGGGTTGACCAATTATCTGTTTGAAGGGTTCGAGCTGAAAAAGCTGGCCAATCTCATCAAAATGAGCGCGTTGGGACTGTTGGGCCTGGCCATGGCGGTCTTTATCGGCATCGTCACGATCAAGGGATTCGCCGGTTCAGTGGCGGACAGCACTGCCTTGCGGACCGCCAAATACTTGTCGAATACCTTTCTGCCGGTGGTGGGCGGAGAATTGGCCGATACCATGGAGATGGCCATGGGCTGTTCGACAGTATTAAAGGGTGGGCTCGGCCTTTTTGGCCTGGGCGTGGTGGTGGTGATCACGGTCTTCCCGCTCCTCAAGATTCTGGCGGTTGCGGCCCTTTACTATCTGAGCGGCGCCATCATGCAGCCCCTGGGGAATCAACGGCTGGCCGACGCCCTGGAAACGGTCGGCGGCGTCTTTCTGAATATTTTTGGAGCGGTCGCCGTGGTGGGCCTGATGTTTTACATCGCCATCGCCATTTTAGTGGGGATGGCCGGACTTCGAGTGGGGTGAGTGATTTGGAATGGTTGGCGGGCTGGCTGAAAAGTGTGGTAGCGGCGATGGTATTGGCCGGCTTTTTGGAAATGCTGCTGCCCAATAACGAGTTAAAAGGGGTCACCCGGATGGTCATGGGGTTGCTCATCATTCTGGTCCTGGCCCAGCCGCTCTTGAAGGTCTTCCACCTGCCGCAGGAACTGGAGATGAACTTGCCGGAGCTGCAGACTGATTCCGGTCCGGCGGGGACCAGCCGGATCGTTAGCGAAGGACTCAATCTGCGCAATCAATGGTTGACGCAATTCGGCGCCGGCCGGCGGGAAGCCTACGAGGCGCGGATCGGCAAGTTGTTGAAGCTGGTCGAGGGGATTCAGGTGGAAAGGACCCGGGTGGTTATGGAGGGCGGAACGGTTCAATCAGTGGGGGTGACGGTGCGGCCCCGATCCGGGGCGGATTGGGACAGAACGCGCCGGGCTGCGCTCACCGAGGAGATCAGCGATTCCATCCAACTGGTGTGCCCCGTCCAAAAAGAGCGGATCGAGGTGATCTGGGATGAGTGAAGGCGATGAAAAAAGATACGACGGACTGGCCCGGTGGCTGAAGAATAATCCGAACCGAACGATGCTCTGGATGCTCATGGGAGCAGCCGGTCTGGGAATCGGCATCCTTTTCAGCAGTAACGAGAGTCCGCGCACAACGCAGCAGGGCATTGCGCTGCAACCTGCCGTTCGCGAGCCGCTCTCCGAGACCGACCGGATGCAAGCGGAACTGACCCAAATCTTGGAGCGGATCGCCGGGGCCGGCGCGGTCCGGGTGACCCTTAATCTCAAAACAGAGGAGCGCAACGTTTGGGAACGCCAGACCAAAACCAATAAGCGGGTCACTCATGAGCAAGGGGCATTGCGCAGCACCGAAGAGGAGACGAGCGACGAGATCGTCTTTTCCAAAGGGGAGGACGGCCGGAACGTGCCGGTGCTCCGGGAGCGGCTGGCCCCGGAGATTCAAGGCGTGGTCGCGGTGGCTACCGGAGCGGGAGATATCCGGGTCCGCCAAATGTTGACGGATACCCTCATCACCGTCCTGGGATTGCCCGCTCACCGCGTGCTGGTGATCCCCGGCGCACCAGCGGATGTTTCATCGGCAAGGGAGGAGAAACCATGAATCCATTCAAAAACTGGTCCGGGCCGCAGCAGCGTTGGTGGCTGCTGGCCTTCATGGGGTTATTTGGCTTCTTTTTTTGGCTGGGGTACCGGTATATCGTTCAAGTGAATTCCGATATTGTACCGCCGCCGGTTCAGGAGCCGATCCCACCCAAAATACCCCGGCAATATAGCCCCAACGATACGCTGCTCGACCTGAAGCTGGAACGGGACCGGGAACGCAGTCAGGAGGCGGAGCAAGTTCAGGAGCTCCTGGATAAGGTGGGACTCTCCGATCAGGTGCGCAAAGCGGCGGAAGAAGAATTGTGGCGGCTGACGCAGAACGCGGCCAGAGAGCATGAGTTGGAAAACTTATTGTTGGCCAAAGGGTTTAAGGACTGTCTGGTCACCATCGGCCAGCGGATGGTGACAGTGGTGGTCGGCGCCAATCTTCAGCCGGAGCAGGCCAGCACCATCGGACAGCTGGCCGCCGAAGTCACCGCGCTGGGGCTGGACCGGATTCAAGTAGTCGAACGGTCGCGGTAGGCTCCGTCGCGGGAAAGGATGCGGCGCGACGGCACGAAAGCCGTTCCGCCGGCCATTAGGCCACCGCCGCCATTCGCCGTTTTGATCATGAAGATGGCATTTCCGGGGCGGGATCTGCGATGCTCCGGACCGGAAAGCCATTTATCCGGACTGAATTTTGCATTTCCCGAACTGAAAAGCCAATTTACGGCAGGGAAATTGCAATCTCCGGAACCGTTATTGCCATTTTCAGAACCGGAAATGTCATTATCGCCAGAGATATTGCGATTATCCGGAATGATATTTCGATTGCCAGGGTTGATTTTATAATTTCTATGATAAAATTACATTTTTTGAAGTTTTCTTATTTTTTTGATCGGAAATCATTTCCATGAATCGCCTTGAATCATCATACTCTGCGCCGCCGCGTCTCTGCGCGAGTCAATGTTTTTCTTCCGAAGATGGTGCGATTGGGACAAGATGGCGTGCGTCGGGTGAAAAATAAAAGAGGAAGAAAGCCGCTTTTTACGAAAATATAAGATAAATGAAATAATGAGTTTCGGCATTGGCCGACCAAGTCCGGGCCACCCTCAGAACGCGAAGGAGCATCACCCATGACTGCGTTAAACTTTCCCAAAACGCTTAAAAGCCGGCTGATCCTTTACTTTTTGGCGATTACGATCATTCCGTCGGTGGCCATCAGCTTTTTCTATTTCAAGAATTCCCAACATACGCTGGAAAAGAATATGATTGGCACCGCGACCAGCAACCTGAATTATTCGATGACCATCATCGACAAGCAGTTAAAGAACGCCGAACAGTTGTCGGATTGGATCTTTATCAATAAGAACCTGGATACGATTCTCACCAAAAACTCCAACGGAGCGCGGGTGCGGTACAGTTCCGACATTAAAACCTTTCTCGAACTGGTGGAGTATCAACTGAAATACAACACCTCCATCGGCACGTCCATCTATTCATTGCTGATCCATGGCAATAACGGATTGGATCTGCGCGCGGGTCAACCGGAAGGAACCCAGATCGAGCTCGCCGAGCTCCAAAAAGCCGCCTGGTTCCAGAAAGGCTTGAAGTTGCACGGCCGGAAGTTCTGGTACGGAGTGGTTGAGAATCCATCGACCGTCAAGTTCGAGGAGTATATCCTGCCCCTGGTCCGGCCGATCCTTCATTCGATCACCAATCGCGAGATCGGCTGGCAGATGATTGGTTTCCGGACCAGCCTGATCTCGGATCTTTTTAAGAATTTCGAAGTCCGCCCCGATGAGACGGTGCTGGTAGTGGATTCGCGGGGCCACTGCGTCTATCATCACCAGCCCCGTTTGCTCGGCCACAATCTGAGCCGGCTCTCCTATGTCGCCGCCATCCTCAAGGATAGCCAAAGACAGGGGGAACGGAGCGCGCTGATTGGCGGCGCCAAACGGTTGGTGGTCTTCGCCAAGTCGCAGGAGACCGGCTGGAGCATCATCAGGGTGTTATCTTCGGCGGAACTGAACCGCCAAAAACAGATCCTGCTGAATATCACGATGATCATCCTCTTGTCCAGTCTGGTCTTTACCTCATTCATCACGGTTTATCTGTCCAGTAACCTGACCCAGCCTCTAACCAAGTTCCTCCAGCGGACGAAGGCCATCGCCGCGGGCAATTTCGCGCGGGACCCGGCCATCGAGGGCCAGGACGAGCTGGGCGCCTTGGGCCGGGGCATCAATGAAATGGCCGACAATATCCGGAGCTTGCTGGACCGGGTCATCGCCGACGAGCGGGAGAAGCGCCGCCTGGAACTGGATGTGCTCCAAAACCAGGTGAATCCCCATTTTCTTTACAACACCCTCAATTCCCTCAAATTGATGGCCACCATGCAAAAGGCGGACGGGATCCGGGAGATGGTTTCCGCGCTGGGACGGCTGTTGATGAATCTCTCGAAGAATACGGCGGAGAAGATCTCTTTAGCGGAGGAAATGGCCCTGCTGGACGATTATATCTATATCCAGAACATTCGTTACAAGGGAAAGATCCGGCTGGAGTACCATCTGGAGGACGAGACGGTCTTGCAATGCCTGATCATCAAGTTTACCCTGCAGCCGATCGTGGAGAATGCCATCTTTCACGGGATCGAGCCCAAGAAGGACGCCGGGCGGATCGCGATCGACATCGCGGCAGAGGCCGGACAATTGATCATCCGGATAACCGATGACGGGGTTGGCATGACCCAGGAGCAGATCGCGGCGGTCTTCACGGCTGCTCCGCCGGTGAAAACCCGCGGTTTATCGCAGATTGGCATCAGCAATGTCAACCAGCGGTTACAACTCGTCTACGGGCCGGGGTATGGACTGACCATTGAAAGCGTGGTCGGAGAATATACCCAGGTGGCGGTGAGGGTTCCCCGGGAAACTGCCACCCATTCCGCCGCCGTGGCGCCAGGATGATATAGCGATGAAATCAATTTCTTAACGAAGAGTTGCAGGAGAGAATCATGGTAAAAGTGGTCATTATCGATGATGAGCCCTTGGTGCGGGTGGGGTTGCGTTCGATGATCCCCTGGGAGGAACTGGGTTACGAGCTCAGCGGCGAAGCGACCAACGGGCGGCAGGGCCTGGAACTGATCGGAAAACAGCAACCGGATATCGTAATCACCGATATTAAGATGCCGGTGATGGACGGGCTGGAGATGATGCGACTGGTCCTCAAAGCGGAACAGCCCGTCAAATTCATCATTCTCAGCAGCTATGACGAGTTTCAACTGGTCAAACAGGCAATGAAGCAGGGAGCCGAGGAGTATCTGATCAAGCTGGATTTGGAGCCGGAGGTGCTTACCGAGACCCTCGCGGCGGTCCGCGAGAAGTTATTGGCGGAACGGGGCCGCTCCGATCAGGAGGAACGGCTCGAGAAAGGCTTACGCGAGAACCTCGAGCTGCTGCGGGAGGGTTTCTTTCAGCGGCTGCTCAGCAAGCCCGCCGCGCCCCAGGCCGAACTTTCAGAACAAGCGGCATACCTGGGAATCGATCTGGATGAACTGCTGGCCTGCGCGTTGATACGCATTAACCTCAACAATCCGGCGGAGCTGGAGAAGTATGACGCCAATGAGCTGCATGTGCTGGAGTCCTCCATCCATAACACCATTAATGAGATCGTCAATGACATCTTCAAGGGATATACCTTTGTCTGGAATCCCGGCGAGTTCATCGTGATCTTCTCGGCCGCCGCCGGACTGGCGAATGAGGCGTATCGAAAAAAGGCCGTCGGAATGGGCGAGCGGCTGGCGCAGATGATTAAGCAATATTTTAATATTGGAGTATCGGTGGGAATCAGCGATCCGCATCAGGGTTTCACGGAGCTGTCCCGGGCTTATTTTGAAAGTTGCCGGGCTGTTCAACAGAGTTATTACTCCGGCGCCGCCACCGTGCTCTGTTTCGCGGACGTGCCCCAAGGGGAGTCCGACCAAGCGCAGATCGACATGGCGGAGCTCAAAACCGCCCTGCCGAAAGCCATCGAACTGTTGGATCTGGAGCTGATCGGCGCCGCCTTTGAGATGGTCTTCAACCTGTTAAACGAGCCGAAGTTGTCCCGGGAGCAAGCCTATGATCTTTGTTTCCAGATCGCCTATTTGATCAATGGCGCGCTGAACGTCAGCGAGGCGGAGCTAAAAGAGATTATCGGTTACCGCAATAGCCTTTATGAGAGCATTCTAACTTTAAATACCCTCGCCGAACTAGGCCATTGGCTGACCGGATTGGAACGGCGGCTGTGCCGGTTCATCAGCCAGACGGACGAGCAGAAGAATCATCGCCTGGTCGCCAAGGCGAAACGCTACATTCTGGATCATTACCGCGAAGAGATCAGCCTCAATGAGGTAGCCGCGGCTATCAGTATCAGTCCGGGATACCTGAGCACCATTTTTCGCCAGGATACCGGAATCTGTTTCACCGATTATGTCACCGAGGCCAAGATCGGCCAGGCTAAAAAATGGTTGCGCGAATCGGATTATAAAATTTACGAGATCTCCGCGTTGCTCGGTTACCAGAATGCCTATTACTTCAGCAAAGTTTTTAAGAAAGTCACGGGAATGACTCCCAGCGAGTTCTCGGGAAAGAAACTTTGAGGACACCTTACGGCGGCTGGCGACGGAATTGGATCTGCAAATTGGCTTCCAACACGAAGCTCCGTTTTTTCCATCCGTTCCGGCAAGGGGAAATTCATCGCATGGAGCAGCGCATTCGAAAATAATATTACAAATCTGAAAAAACCAATACCTCGCCCGGGCCGCCGCAGTCATTTGAAAAAAGAGTATAATTTTTCGAATGTTAAGACATTTTCATCCTTTTGTTACTTGTCTATAATAAAAACAGTCAGACGAAAAAGGGAGGTTGTTTCATGAAGAAGCGTTTAGTTTTGATGCTCCTGCTCGTGGTGGTGGCCGCCACGCTGACCACCGGAGTCTGGGCCAAGCAGGAGACGATCCGGTTTTCGGTATGGGATTACAGTATGAATCCCGAGTATAAGATGGTCATCGATGCTTTTCAGAAAGAGAATCCCGATATTAAAGTGGATGTCATCGATATTGCCAATGCCGAATATCCCGATAAGATGACGGTGATGTTGGCCGCCGGCGAAGATGTCGACGTGTTCGCGGTGAAGGATTTTGCCAGCTACTCCAATTACCTCAGCCGGAATTACCTCACGCCGCTGGACGCTTTCGTCCGCAAGGATAAAGTGAACCTGAAACCGTACGGCGCGGCGCTGAACTATGTAAAAAGCAACAAAAAGCTGATGGCTTTCCCGTACCGGAGCGACATTTATATCCTGTATTACAACAAAGCCATCTTTGATAAAGCCGGCGTTCCCTATCCGACCAACGACATGACCTGGAAACAGTTTCAGGAGACGGCCAAGAAGTTGACCAGCGGCGAGGGGAACAACAAGATTTGGGGCGCGTATTTTCATTCCTGGCGGAGCCAGATCCAATGCCCGCCCTTGCTGACGACCAAAAATACCTTGGTCGACGGCAAATACGGCTTCCTGAAACCGGCCTATCAGATGGCCTTGACCATGCAGAATGTGGATAAATCGGTGATGAGCCTGGCGGAGATCAAGACTTCCAACACCCATTACCGCGCCTTCTTTGAGAGCGGCAAGGTGGGCATGTTGTACATGGGCACCTGGTACATCGGTTCCTTAATGGTTGACAAGCACAATGTCAACTGGGGCATCGCCAAGGCGCCGCACTGGCCGCAGAATAAAGCCGGCTCCACCATCGCCGGCCTGACCACCATGGCCATTAATGCCAAGTCCTCCAAGAAGGAAGCCGCCTGGAAGCTGATCAAATACTTCGGCGGTGAAAAAGGAGCCAAAGTCTTCGCTTCGCGGGGCGTCTTCCCGGCGCTGAACACCCCGGACGTGCTCGATGTTTATACCTCCGCCAAAGGATTCCCGGCCGGCGGCAAGGAGGCGCTCGCCACCGGCAAAACAACGGTCGAATTGCCGCCGAGTCCTTTCGCCAATGCCATCGATAAGATGCTGACCGAGGAGCACAATCTGATCATGACGGGCCAGAAACCCTTGGCTCAAGGGCTCAAGGATATGGAGAAGCGGGCCAAAGAGATCAAAGAGGACATCTAAAGGCCTCGAAACTGCGATTGAGCGGATGCCCTGTATGCGGATGCATACGGGGCATCGATTTAATCAGAACGACGCTAATTTTTGAGAATAAGGAGGAACTACCGGTTTTTTCGGCAACGTCTCCGGTAGAATCAGCATGAGCACATTGAGCGTTCCCCCAAAAACCAAAACCAGGACCCTGACCCAGTCCAACCGCATCACCGCGTACTTATTTTTGCTCCCGAACGTCATCGGCTTTCTGGTATTCACATTGTTTCCGATCCTGGCAGCCTTCGGACTTTGCTTTGTCAAATGGGATTTTGCCAACCCGATGGAGTTCGTGGGAGCCAAGAATTTCTTGAAACTCTTCCGCGACGACGGTTTCCAGGTCTCCTTCTGGAATACGCTGTATTTTACCATCGTTTCGGTGCCGTTGACGATCGCCAGCGCTTTGGGCCTGGCAATGCTGTTGTATCAGAAGGTGAAGGGGATGAAGTTCTTCCGGACCGTCTATTTCTTCCCCTACTTTTCGTCGATGGTCGCGGTGGCGGTGGTCTGGAACATGCTGTACCATCCGACCATGGGACCGATCAACCATGTGTTGCGCCTGATCGGGGTGCAGCATCCGCCCGATTGGATGACCTCGGTGGTGTGGGTCATGCCGGCCATCATTTTGATGAGCGTCTGGAAGCAAGTCGGTTACTACATGGTCATCTATCTGGCCGGACTGCAAGCCATTCCCGAACAATTATACGAGGCGGCGATCATCGACGGCGTGAATCCCTGGCAGAAATTCCGTTATATCACGCTTCCCATGCTGAGTCCGTCCACCTTTTTCGTGAGCGTGCTACTGGTCATCAACTCCTTTAAGGTTTTTGACCAGATCATCATCATGTCCGACGGCGTCCCGGGCCGGGCCATGTATGTCTTGGTATATTACATTTATTATCAGGCGTTTCAACTTTTCAAATTCGGCTATGCCTCGGCCATCGCCATGGTCATGTTCCTGGTCGTCCTGGTGGTCACCATTATCCAATTCAAATTTGAGGATAAGTGGGTGAATTACCATTCCATGTAGGCCAGCTCCGGGGCCAAAACATCGCTGGAGAACTGCTCCGGGGGGCGATGCCGCGGAGCCCGACCATGCACGACGCATCATTCGACGTAAGGAGTGTCTTGAACTTGAACAAACAACTGGCTGCCGCAGACGGCAATATGGTACTCGAAGGAGCACGGGCCCGGCAAAGTAAAGCTTTTTTTCAAAAACTGCTGATCTATGCTTTGCTGCTATGCGGAACCATCATCATGATTCTGCCGTTTTTGTGGATGATTTCCGCATCGTTGAAACCGAATAATGATGTCTTCGAATTTCCGATCCGCTGGATTCCGAAAGTGATTCAGTGGGATAATTATGTGGATATTTGGAAAAAGATTGATTTTCTGCTGTACTATAAAAACACTATCTGGCTGACGCTGGTGGTCATGTTCAATTCGCTGGTGACCAGCAGTCTGGCGGCCTATGCCTTCGCCAAGATACCCTTCCCGGAACGCAAGGCGCTGTTCCTGCTCTATGTGATGACCATGGCCGTCCCGTTCCAGGTGATTATGATCCCGCAGTTCGTCATCTTGAAAAATCTCGGCTTGAATGACACGCTCTGGTCCCTGGTGCTGCTGCAATCCTTCTCTCCGCTGGGCGTCTTTCTGATCCGCCAGGCCTTCATGGGGATTCCCAATGAACTGTCGGAGTCGGCCCGGATCGACGGTCTGAGCGAATTCGGAATCTACAGCCGGATCATGTTGCCCCTCAGCAAGCCGGCCTTATCCACCTTTGCCATCTTTCAGTTCGTTTTCGTCTGGAATGATTTTCTGGGGCCGCTGATTTACCTGACTTCCGACCGGAACAAAACGATCCAGCTGGGGATCCGCAAGTTCATCACCCAGTACGGGGTGGAATACGGTTTGGTGATGGCTGCCTCGGTTTGCGCGCTGCTGCCGGTCATCGTTATGTACGTGATATTCCAGAAATCCTTCATTCAAGGCATCGCCACCACCGGCCTGAAGGGATGACCGGGGAGACTTGCGAGGGAGAGTGAAATCATGCGTATGGCTGAATTGCAAGCGGCGTTGCAGGCCGGAATGGCGGACCGGCCCCATGATCAAGGTTTATTCGCGGAGGCGAGAGAACGGGACCGCTGGCAGCGGATCGCCACCGCCCCCGAATACCGGGCCATGTGGCAGGAGGTCTGCGATGGCGCGGCCCGTTACCGGGAGCGTCCCATCAAGGTACTGCCGTATTCGCTGTTCCGGCTCTTCCGGGAGAGCGGTTCGCGCGTCGAATACGAGACCGAGTACTTTGAGCACCGCGACCGGTTGAACCTTTTTGCTTTGCGTACCTTGGCGGAAGATGCGGATGAGGACCGGCGGGCCTTGGAGGACACGATCTGGGCCATCTGCGACGAATACACCTGGTGTCTCCCGGCCCATCTGGGAGAGAGTCCAGCGGCCGGCACCGGGCAGGGGCTGGTCCGGCACGAAGCCGGGATTCTCAGGGAGACGCTCCGGCCCCAGGAACGGATGCTGGATCTCTTCGCCGCCGAGACCGCCTTCACGTTGGCCGAGATCGTCAGCCTGCTGGCGGAGCGGCTGGCGCCGGCAGTGGTCCTCCGGGCGCGTTCCGCCATCTTGCAGCGGGTCATCGAACCCTATGGGGGAGGGCTGGCCCCGGCCGCCTGGTGGGAGACGACCCGGATGAATTGGGCCGCGGTCTGCGCCGGCTCGATCGGCGCCGCCGCGCTGTACCTGATCGAGGACCCGGCCATTCTGGCCCCGTTATTGCAGCGGGTCCTGGCGACGCTGGACTGCTATTTGGACGGCTTCGGCAGGGACGGCGCCAGTACCGAAGGGATCGGCTACTGGAGCTACGGCTTCGGCTTTTATACCTACTTCGCGGCGCTCCTGAAGCAGCGGACCGCCGGCCGGATCGATCTCCTCCGGGATGAGCGGGTGAAGCCGATTGCCCTGTTTCAACAGCAATGCTATCTGACCGGGAATGCGGTGGTCAGCTTCTCCGACACCAACTTGACCCAGCGCTATCTGCCCGGACTGGGCCATTATCTGCAAAAGATCTTCCCCGAAGTGCTGCTGCCGGAACCGGAGTTTCAGGCCCGGCTGAGCGATGATTATTCGGCCCACCGCTGGGCCCATGCGGTGCGCAATTTGGTTTGGCACAATCCCGAGGCGGTTTATGGCCTCACGCCTACCCATACCGTATACTTGCCGGACGCCGCCTGGTTCATCGCCAAGCAGGCCACGGCGGCCGGGACGTTCTGCTTCGCCGCCAAGGGAGGCCATAATGACGAGCCTCACAACCATAACGACCTCGGGAGTTTCCTGCTGCATGTCAACGGCGACGACCTGCTGGCGGATCCGGGCAGCGGCCAGTATACCCGACAGTATTTCGGGGCGGAGCGCTACGATTATGTATGCACCAGTTCGCGGGGGCATTCGGTGCCGATCATCGACGGGCAGCTCCAAAAGCCGGGCCGGGAGCACGCCGCCCGGATCGTCGGGGTCCAAACCGGGCCGGACCGCGATATGCTGCGGATGGAGCTGGCTCCGGCCTATGGAAACGCCAGTCTACGCTCGTTACTCCGCCAGTTTACTTTCGAGAAGCACCCGGAGCTCCGCTTGATCCTCCGGGACGAATTCGTCCTGGAGCAACCCCCGGCCGCCATCGTCGAACGGCTGGTCAGCCTCCTCGAACCGAGGCTGCGCGGCGCCGGAATCATCGAGCTTGAGGGCCTCCGCAGCCGCGCCCTCATCCGCTACGATCCCCAAACGATGCAGCCGGCGGTCCGGTGGGAACAGTTCATCGCGCATTCGTCCGAGACCAGGACCGTCTATCTGATCGATTTTGCGTTGGCCCCCAGCCAGGCCCGGGTCGTGGCGGAGCTGGAGATCCGGTTGGCAGGAGAGCGCCGGTGAAACGGTCCAGCGGCACCGAGCCATTTTCGGGACATTTTTTACGGTATGAAAGAAGTAACATTTTGGATCGAGTTTTGAAACTTTGTTAACGAAAAAGGAAAAACGGCTCGAACGGAAAACTACTAAAGGATGTTTTGCGCCTCGTTCGGGGTTCGGTCATCTTCCAAACGGTTTTGCAGCGCAAAAACGCGCCAAGTTTCAGAACGGAACAAAATGTTGCAGAGGGTGGTAGTTTTGTCAAACGGATCGATCAAGATTTTTGCCGGGAGCACCGGTAAGGTTTTCGCGGAGCGGATGTGCAAATACCTCGGGATTGAGTTGGGCCGGGCGGATGTGATGCGGTTTTCTGACGGCAACATCTTCGTCCGGGCCGGCGAGACGGTGCGCGATAAAGACGTGTACCTGGTGCAGCCCATCGGAATGCATCCCAACGACGAGTTCGTGGAGATCCTTTTTTGGATGGACGCCTTCAAACGGGCCAGCGCCGACTCGGTGACCGCGATCATGCCGTATTTCAGTTACGCCAAGGGGGACAAAAAGGACGAACCCCGCGTTTCGATCCGCGCCCGGGTCTGTGCCGAATCCATCGAATTGGCCGGAGCGGACCGGGTGGTGACGATGGATCTGCACAGCCCGCAGATTCAGGGCTTTTTCAAGAAACCGGTGGATCATCTGTTTGCCATGCCCGTATTGTGCGAGTACATTCGAACCCTGTCCCTGGACAATCTGGTGGTCGTCTCGCCGGATGCAGGCTTCGCCAAGCAGGCGCATAAGTTCGCCGCGGAACTGGGCGCCTCGGTGGCCATCGGCGATAAGACCCGCAGCGGCCACGATGAGCGGGCGAAGGTCTTGGAGCTGATCGGCGACGTTCAGGGCAAAAACGCGCTGATCGTGGATGATTTCAGCATCTCGGCCGGGACCTTGGTCGATCTGGTCCGGGTCCTGAAGGAACGCGGCGCCCAGCGGATCGACGCCTGCCTGACCCATCTGATGCTGACCGAGGAAGGAGTGCGCCGGTTGGAGGAGAGCCCCATTGAGCGGGTGATCGGCACCGATTCGGTGGACAACCCGTACCTGGCTCATTCCACCAAGATTAAGCTGGTCTCGGTGGCGCCCCTCTTCGCCGAGGCGATTCAATGCATTCATTCCCGGGAATCGATGAGCCCGCTGTTTACGAAAGTCCCGGATAAGGTGTTTCAAAGTTCCGTATTGTAGGTCTCATTTTCAAGCCAATGGAGGATGTTCATGAAACAGGTGCATGATGAAGGAATCCGCCAGTTCGCCAAATACTCGCGGCGGCCCGCTTTCGGCCGCGCCGAGTGTGAACGGGCGGTGGGCTTTGTCCTGGAGAAGATCGAACAGAACCTGGCCGAATTCAGCGCAGGCTTTCCGGCCCCGGCCAGCAAAAACCATGTCTACCCGGTCATCGACAATGTCGAATGGACTTCTTCTTTCTGGACCGGCATGCTCTGGCTGGCCTATGAGCTGACCGGAGCGGAGTCATACCGCCGCGCCGCCGAGGCGCAGCTGCCGAGCTATCAACGGCGGATCGCCGAGCGCAGCCATACCGACACCCATGATCTGGGTTTTCTCTATACGTTGTCGGCGGTGGCCGAGTACCGCAACACCGCCAATCCGGTCGCGCGGCAGCTGGCGCTCGATGCCGCGGCAATGCTGACCGAGCGTTTCTTCGAAAAAGCCGGCATCATCCAGGCCTGGGGCGATCTGAACGACCCGGAGCAACGCGGCCGGATGATCATCGACTGCTGCATGAACCTGCCCCTGCTCTACTGGGCCGCCCGGGAGTCCGGCCGGGAGGAGTACCGGACGATGGCCCTCAGCCATGCCCGGCAGGCCGCCCGCTACCTGGTGCGCGAGGACGCCTCCACCTATCACACCTTCTATATGGATGTGGAAAGCGGTGCGCCGCGTTTCGGAAAAACCGCCCAAGGATACTCCGACAATTCCTGCTGGGCGCGGGGGCAGGCCTGGGCCATCTACGGCTTCGCCTTGAGCTACCGTTACACCCGGGAGAGCGAGTTTCCTGAACTGAACCAGAAGCTCGCCAATTACTTCCTGAACCGCTTGCCCGAGGATGACGTCTGTTACTGGGATCTCTGCTTCACTGCGGGCGACGAGGAGCGGGACAGCTCGGCGGCGGCCATCGCCGCCTGCGGACTGCTGGAGTTGGCCAAAGAATTGCCGTTGACCAACGAATACCGCATCTGCTACGAAAACGCGGCCTTGGCGATGATCCGTTCCTTGACCGAATCCTACACCACCGCCGGATTGGCCCGTTCCAACGGGATCCTGCGCCATGCCGTCTACTCCAAGCCGGCGGGCGAAGGGGTCGACGAATGCAATATCTGGGGCGACTATTTTTACCTGGAGGCCCTGGTGCGCTTGTTGAGGGATTGGAGGCTATACTGGTGAGCGGGAAGGGAGCCGCGCCGGAGCGGGCTGAGGAGCGGCGCTACTGGGCCGGAATGCTGACCCGCATCGCCCGGCCGGTGCTGGAAGCGTTCGCCGCCGGGGAGGCCAAGGCGCGGATGCCCGTGGGCGGCCGCGGTGAACGGGAAGACCGCCGGGCCTTCACCCATCTGGAGGCGCTCGGCCGGACACTGGTGGGGCTGGCGCCCTGGCTGGAGAGCCCCCGGCTCGATCGGGACGAAGCACGGCTCCAGGAGGAATTCCGGGTGCTGGCCCGGACCGCCGTGGCCGCGGCGACCGATCCGGCCTCGCCGGACTTCGTCAATTTCAGCTATGAATATCAGCCCATCGTGGACGCGGCTTTTCTGGCTCATGCCTTGCTCCGTTCCGGGCATCAGCTCCGGGAGCGGCTGGAAGAGCCGGTCCGCCGCAACCTGGCGGAATGCTTGCGGGCGACCCGCAGCCGCAAGCCATTCGCCTGCAACTGGCTGCTTTTCGGGGCGATGATCGAGGCGGCCCTCTGCCAATTGGGCGAGGACTGGGACCGGATGCGGGTGGACTATGCCATCCGCCAGCACGAACAGTGGTATCTCGGGGACGGGGTCTACGGCGACGGGCCGGAGTTTCATTGGGACTACTACAACAGCTTCGTGATCCAGCCGATGCTGGTCGATCTGTTGGCCGCGCTCGGGCCGGAGTATCCGGACTGGGTCGCGCTACAGCCGGCGGTGGACCGGCGGGCGGTCCGCTATGCGGCCATTCTGGAACGGCTGATCGCGCCCGATGGCAGCTTTCCGCCGGTCGGCCGTTCGTTGGCTTACCGCTCGGGCGCCTTTCAGCTCCTGGCCCAACTGGCGCTCCAGCAAAATCTGCCGCCGGAGCTCCAGCCGGCGCAGGTCCGTTCGGCCCTGACCGCGGTGATCCGGCGGACGCTGGAGGCCCCCGGCACTTTCGACGATGCGGGCTGGCTGCGGATCGGCCTCTGCGGCGATCAGAACGGCCTCGGCGAACCCTACATCTCCACCGGCAGCCTTTACCTCTGCACCACGGCCTTCCTCCCGCTCGGCCTGGCGCCGGACGATCCCTTCTGGACCGATGCGCCGCGCGACTGGACCGCCAAACGGATCTGGTCGGGGCTGGACAGCCCGTGCGACCACGCGCTGGCGGAGTGAGCGGTGAAAATAAAGCGATAGCGAAATAGTTTGCGAAGGAGCCCTGGGCGTTCGTTACGGAACGAAACGGGGCTTTTTCATTGATGAGACGGCTCGTTTCAGCGCTTGAGCCGGTGCTTGATTCATAAAAGGAAGAGGCGGATTCGCTAACGCTCCTGCGGCGAGGGTTGCCGGAGGAGCGTGATTCACAGAAGCAACTGCTTGATTCACAAAAGGTAAATCTTTATCCACAAAAGCAAGATCATGATTCACAAAAGATCCTGTGGCGATGACCGCCGCAGAATCTTTATTCACAAAAGCAACTGCTTGATTCACAAAAGATAGATATTTATCCACAAAAGCAAGATCATGATTCACAAAAGCAACTGCTTTGGTTACTGAAGCAACTGCTTTGGTTACTGAAGCAACTGCTTGATTCATCGAAGCAAAATCCTGATTCATAAAAGCAAGATCCGGACTCACCCAAGCTCCTGCGGCGGTTACCGCCGTTCGAACCTTATCTCCAAAATGCGGATGTCAGGCGACCCGGCGACCATCCCGAATCGGGGAAAACAGGCCGCGAGCCAGCGGGGTGTTGTTGCCACATCTCAAGGAGTTGAATCCCGGTTTCAACGGAGGGCGCGGATTTCCCCCTTTTTTTGAATATTCCAGGCGAAAGTAAGTCCCGCTCACTCCACCCGGAGCTGCCGCGAAAAATTCACCTTATCCTTGTTTGAAAACAGTTCCACCCGGAACCGGCACTTGTCGCTCCTTGCCACGGAGCTGGTGTACTCAAAAGCGATCCCGCTGTCGAGGTAGGCGAGGCGGTGGATATTGAAGGCGGGCGCTTGCGCCTTGCAACGCAGGAGTTGCGCGGCTTCTTTGGTTAACTTGACGGCCTCGTAGGTTTCGACCGCCCGGTACAGATTCAGGTGGTAGCTGCTCCGCAGCAGCGCGTAGAGCGAATGAACGCCGAGGTCTTCGTTGAAAATGGTGGGACAGAGCTGGAGCGGCAGATAGGTGGTCTCCAACAGCAGCGGCTCCTCATCGGCCAGGCGTAAGCGGGTCAGCTTGAATACCTCGCCGTTTTCCGGCAGGCCCAATGCATCGGCAATCGCGGCGCCGGGTAGCATGACCGCTTTTTCCAGGATCACCGAACGCGGATTTCGCCCGCTGGCGAGCATGTCCTCGCTGAAGCTATAGAGATGATTGATATTGCGGTTCAGTTTCTCGCTGGCGACAAAGGTTCCCTTGCCTCTCCTCCGGAGCAGCAGCCCTTCCTCGGTCAGCTGATTGAGCGCCTGCCGGACGGTGGAACGGCTCACGCGATACTCCGCGCACAGCTGGTTTTCGGAAGGAATGAGATCGCCGGGCTTCAGAATCCCGGAATGAATCTGCCGTTTGAGCAGGAGAATTAATTGCGAGTAGAGCGGAGTGTCATTCTCCTCCGATAAGCCGCCGTGAAACTGCCGCCCGTCATCATTAGCCATGAAAAAGGCACCTTCCCGTCCAAAAAGTCGGATCCCCAGCTCATTATAACAGTTTGGCGCGGGCGGATCAACAAACTTGTATGATACATCCGAATCCATAAAATAAAATTGATCGCCCGCTAAATTCGCGGTCCTACAAGCAATGAATGTCATTATTGACGATAATTTAGGCTTTTTCAGAGTTGACGACGGCAGTTTTTTTGGAGTATACTTCCAATGAGTTGTATCATACATTTGATACTTTTATCAAAATTCATTAAAAGGGAGGAGCTTCAAATGCTGACAGTACGCGATATCGCCAAGATGATCGATCACTCGTTGTTACGGCCGGACATGACTATGGAGGAGATCCGGGAAGGTTGCCGGATTGCCAGGGAGTATGATGTGGCTTCGGTCTGTGTCAAGCCCAGCGAGATTGGGATCTGCGTGAAGGAGTTGCAAGGCGCGGCGGTGTTGGTGACCACGGTGGTCGGGTTTCCCCACGGCGGAGCGGCGACAGCGGTGAAAGTGTTCGAGGCGGTGCAGGCTATCCGGGAGGGCGCGGTGGAATTGGATATGGTCCTCAACATCGGCAGACTGGTGTCGCGCGATTTTGCCTATGTGGAGAATGACATCCGGGCGGTGGTTGACGCGGCCCATGCGGAGGGAGCGGCTGTAAAGGTCATTCTGGAAAATGCTTATCTGACGGATGAGCTGAAGGAGAAAGCCTGCCGCATCTGTGAGCGGGCCGGTGCCGATTTTGTGAAGACTTCCACCGGCTATGCCGGGAGCGGCGCAACCATCGCCGATCTGCAATTAATGCGGCGGACCTGCGGCAGTAAAGTCAAGGTGAAGGCCGCCGGAGGCGTGCGGACCCTGGATCAGGCGCTGGCGGTCCGGGCGGCCGGGGCGGTCCGGTTCGGCGCCACCGCCACCCGGGCGATTTTGGATGAAGCCGCGCTGCGAGAAGCCGCCGGCACCCTGGAGGAGACAGGGTGTTGAGCTTATCGAGTTAAAAGTTAAAGGAGATCAAAGAGACGTTTCCCGGAAACGTCTCTTTGCATCTGGTGTTCATGGCAAGAGGATTTTAATACGACTTTATCCCTTGCTTCTCTGAGCTTTTGTGTTCACCCTGTCCGAAGGACAGGGTTTATCGCAACGCTTCTAAAAGCCATGTGATAAAGTCCTCCAATTTGGAAATCATCCTTTCAATGGACTAAAAAACGACTTTATCCCTTGCTTTTCTGAGCTTTTGTGTTCACCCTGGCCTTCGGACAGGGTTTATCACAACGCTTCTAGAAAACGCCCGTATACGCGGGGCATCAAAAGATAAAATTAATTAAAAGAAGGAATAATTCCCTGACTGGTGAATAAATACCGTATCGTCTTTTTTCCCATTCCCATAAGGAGGAAACTAATGAATATCAAAGAGATCAAGGAACTGGTGAAGATGTTGGATGGGACCGACATCAGCGAATTCTGCTTTGAGAGTGAAGGAAGCAAGGTTGTTATCAAAAAAGGAACCGCAATTTCACCGCAAGGAATCACCTCTGCGATCCCCATGATGACGAATCCGATGTTGAATGCGATAAATATACCCGCTCCCGCCGCGGCTCCTGCCGCTGCCGCGAGTGGCGAAGAGAAAAATGAAGGGTTGGGGCCGAACCAAGTTTTAATCACCGCGCCGATGGTGGGAACCTTTTACCGTTCGTCCAGTCCCGATGCGGATCCCTATGTCCAGCCGGGCCAGGTCGTGAACGTCGGCGAAGTCGTTTGTATCATTGAAGCCATGAAATTAATGAACGAGATCGAAAGCGAATGGCGGGGCAAGATCGTCGAAGTCCTGGTCGATAACGCACAGCCGGTTGAGTATGGTCAGCCTCTGTTTGTGCTGGAGAAGCTCTGAAACCCGTTGGCATTCTCGTGAATCACTGCTCGACGACGTTGGCCAAAAACTCGGCTTTTTCGGTTTAAGGCCAACGATCGTATTGGGAAGAATGCGACCGGGGACGACCAACCAAACGGAGGTGCAGACAATTCGATGTTTCAAAAGATTTTAATCGCCAACCGGGGCGAGATCGCGCTCCGCATCATCCGCGCCTGCAAAGAGATGGGCATCGGAACCGTGGCGATCTACTCGGAGGCCGATCGCGACTCCTTGCATGTGCATTACGCCGATGAAGCCTTTTGCGTGGGCCCGGCGCCGGGCAACCGCAGTTATTTGAATATACCCAATATCATCAGTACCGCCACCATTGCCGGAGTGGACGCCATTCATCCTGGCTATGGTTTTTTAGCCGAGAATGCCCGCTTTGCGGAGATTTGCGAGACGCATCACATTAAATTCATCGGGCCGCCGGCCGCCGCCATCGAGAAGATGGGCGACAAGGCCGTGGCCAAACAGACGATGAAAGACGCCGGCGTGCCGGTGGTTCCAGGCTCGGACGGGATCATTGAGAACGAGACCGTGGCGATGGAAATGGCGGAAGCCATCGGCTTTCCGGTGATCATCAAGGCATCCGCCGGCGGCGGAGGCAAAGGGATGCGGGTGGTCCGCGACAGCTCGGAACTGTTGAACGCGTACCGGATGGCGCAAGCCGAGGCCGACGCCTCGTTCGGCAATTCCGAAGTGTATATGGAGAAATATATCGAGGAGCCACGCCATATCGAAGTCCAGCTGCTCCTGGACGAACACGGCAACGGCGTCTATCTGGGCGAACGGGACTGCTCGGTCCAGCGCCGCCACCAGAAGGTGCTGGAGGAGTCGCCCTCGCCGGCGGTCTCGCCGGAGACCCGCCGCCGCATTGGGGAAGCGGCGCTCAAGGGCGCCCTGTCGGTAGGGTATACCAACGCCGGGACCATCGAATTCCTGCTGGACAAGAACGGCCAGTTCTATTTCATGGAGATGAACACCCGGATCCAGGTGGAGCACCCGGTGACCGAGATGGTGACCGGCATCGACCTGGTGAAGGAGCAGATCCGGGTCGCCGCCGGCGAACCGTTGGGAGTCACCCAGGAAGATATCCGGATCAAGGGCCATTCCATCGAGTGCCGGGTCAATGCCGAGGATCCAGATAAGAATTTCATGCCGTCGCCGGGCCGGATCACCTTGTACCATCTGCCGGGCGGTCCGGGGATCCGGGTTGACAGCGCGGCCTATCAAGGGTATGCGGTGCCGCCGTTTTACGATTCGATGATCGCCAAGCTGATCGTCTGGGAGGAGGACCGGGAGGCGGCCATCGCCCGCATGCTCCGGGCGTTGGAGGAGTTCGAGATCCAGGGCGTCAAAACGACGATCCCCTTCCATGTCAAAGTCCTGAATAATCGGTACTTCCGCAGCGGCGATTTTTATACCAACTTCATTCAGACGCGAATTTTCGGCGACAAAACAGACATAACGGACGGGGAGTCCGATTAAGATGAGATAATGAAGAAACTTTACAAAGAGCTTTCCCATCTCTAGACCTGGTGGGATAGGCGGATAGCGGCATTCTTCATTGATGAATCAAGGAAAGCGATAAGTCGCGGCGGGGAATACCCGGCGGACGATGCGCGGCATAGAGAGATCAAATGGGGGTGGCTCGCATGGAGCAAACAGGTCGGTACGAGGGCGGTACGATCCGGATCGCCAATGAAGTCGTCAAAATCATCGCCGGCTTGGCGGCGACCGAAGTTAAAGGAGTCGCCGGGATGAGCGGCGGCGTAGTCGATGGTTTTGCCGAATTGTTAAAACGAAAGAATCTTTCCAAAGGCGTCAAAGTCGAGGTCGGAGAGAAACAAGCCGCGGTCGATCTCTTTATCGTCATTGAATTTGGAGCGAATGTCCCGGAAACAGCCATGTTGGTCCAGGAGAACGTGAAACGGGCCATCGAGAGCATGACCGGTTTGGATGTCATTGAAGTAAACGTCCATATCCAGGGCGTGGAGTTTAAACAGGAAGAGACGGAAACGAAAGTCCTGTAGAAGCCTTGCGTCAAGGGCGCGCTTCGCCTCATCACTGTGGTTCATAACGTTGCGTATTCCGCGCCGGTCCGCCGGTGTGGATCGCAACTCTTGCAAAAGGAAGGTGTTATCGAGCGGATGAAAGTCTGGGAACGATTAATCAGTCTGTTGGCGGGTATTATATTAGTTGTCCTGGCGGTTACCCTCACGCTGCTGGCCTTCGGACAGGCCGGTCCGACCATCTTGGAGGAACTGGTTCGGATAAACGACAACCCCATCAATCTTTGGGCGTTGGAAGTGGCGATCATCGCGTTGATTCTGGCGGTATTCCTGATCCAGATGGCCCTGCGGATGCGGCGCGAGGAAAAAACGGTGATCTACCAGACTCAGTTCGGCGAGATCCGGATTACCGTATCGGCCATTGAAAACCTGGCCTTGCGGGCCTGCAAGAAAGTGCGGGGCGTACGCGACGCTCACGTCGGCGTCCGGGCCGACAAGCTGACCGGACTGGATGTTTATATCGAAGTCACCGCCAGTCCGGATATGGCCATCCCGCAGATCAAGGCGGAGATCGAGTCCAAGGTGAGCGACTATATCTTTGAGACCGTGGGAATGCACGTCAATGCAGTCAAAGTGCTGGTGACAAAGATCGCTGCCGAAACCCGGACCCGGGTTGAATAGAAAGGGGTAAATCGGGGTGAATGAATTTCTAAAAGATACTCTGCCGAAGCTGGTGGGTTATAAAGGGCGGATCTTCGGAAGCGCCATCGGATTTATCGCCGGTTTGCTCTGGGCGTTTATGGGATTTTGGCGGGCGTTGGCCTTTGTTTTTTGTATTTTGTTAGGTTTTTACCTCGGTAAGCGAATTGACCAAAAAGGTTCCTTGCGGGAACTTTTGAGCAGAGTCATTCCACCCAATGATTGAAAGGTGATCCGATGAGTCGACACGAAGCCAGAGACTTGGCGTTTAAAATCTTATTTCAGGCGGATGTGGGAAAAAATCCCTGGCAAGAGGTTTTGCCCCGCACCATTCGCGAGAATTCCCTGCCCGAATCTTCCCAGGCTTTCCTGACCGAGCTGGTGAAAGGGACCATCAAAAACCTCGGCGCCATCGACGCCGAGATCGTCAAATATGCTCAGGATTGGAAGCTGGAGCGGATGGCCAACACTGATCGGAATATTTTACGGATTGCCATCTATGAGTTGAAATTCTCCGCGGCCAAGACGCCGGTCAGCGTCACGGTGAACGAAGCGGTGGAGCTGGCCAAGACCTACGGCGATCAGGACTCCGGGAAGTTTGTCAACGGCATCCTGGGCAATTTGGCCCGCAATTTGGCGGCAGCCTCCGCCCCACCGGCCGAACCGGCGCCGGCGCCGGCGGCTGATTCGAAATCAGACGAAGAGAGTTGAAAAATGGAGGGCGTCCCCTCTTTTTTTATGCAAAAGCAGTTGATCATCGGACTGGATACCAGTTGTTACACGACTTCATTGGCGCTGATCGATGGGACGGGCGCAGTCGCGCTGGACCGCAGAATCCTATTGCGGGTGAAGCCCGGGGAACGGGGCTTGCGCCAATCGGAAGCCGTCTTTCAGCACCTGCAGAATCTCCCCAAACTCTTGGAAACTCCATTGGAAGAACCGGCCATCGCGCTGGTGGCCATGTCGGTGCGGCCCCGCCCGGTCGAGGGGGCCTATCTGCCCGTGTTTCAAGCGGGCGCAAGTTTCGGCGAGACCTTGGCCAAGCTGGTGGGAGCGCCGTGGATCGGACTTTCGCACCAGGAAGGGCACATCCGGGCCGGCCTGCATCATGCGGCGGCGGTTTGGAACGAAGCTTTTCTGGCCTGGCATATCTCCGGCGGCACCACGGAGTTGCTGCTGGTGAGACCGGCGGCGGTCGGCTATGCCCTTGACTTGCTCGGCGGTTCCTCCGACTTGCAGGTGGGACAGTTTGTGGACCGGATCGGAGTCGCCTTGGGCGCGGCCTTTCCGGCCGGCCCGGCTCTGGAACGCCTGGCGCTGCTGGCTGCGGCGCCGGAGCCATTACCCGTCGTCACCCGCGATTTGACCATCAGTTTTTCGGGGCCGTTGAGCGCGGCCGAGCGGAAACTGGCCGCCGGAAACTGTGTCCCCGAGAACCTGGCGTTGGGGGTTTTTCAAGCGATCGCCGCCGCGTTGTTGCAGGTGACTCAAAGGGCGGCGCTCCGTCATGGGATCCGCCGGGTGCTGCTGGTCGGGGGAGTGGCTTCCAACCAGATTATCCGGGACGTTTTGAGCGCGGCCGGAACCAGGGACGGCATCGATTTTCAGTTTGGGGCCAAGGAGCTGTCCAGCGACAATGCCGTGGGGATCGGCCTGTTGGGCTACGATTATCTGATGGATGCGGAGCGGCGGATTTCTTAAAATCCGGGATTTGCCGCGAGGGGAAGGATTGGAAAGATGGAAGGCAAGTTAGTCATTATCGATACCTACAGCCTGGCGAACCGGGCCTTTTTTGCACTGCCGCCGCTGGCCACCAGCGACGGGCTGGTCACCAATGCCGTATACGGCATGGCCATGATGCTGCTGCGCCTGTTGGAGGAGACCAAGCCCGATTATTTTCTGGCCGCCATGGACGCGGGAGTCCCGACCTTCCGCCATCAGGAGTATGACGCATACAAAGGCCAGCGGTTGAAGATGGAAGATTCGCTGCGGACCCAGATACCGATCATCAAGGAGTTGCTGGAACGGCTAAAGATCAGGGTTTACGAGCATCCGGGATACGAAGCGGACGATATCATCGGCACCATGGCCAAAAAAGCGGCCCGCCAAGGGTTGCAGGTCGAGATCGTCACCGGCGACCGGGACTCCTTTCAACTGGTGGAACCGGGGATTACCGTCCGCTACACCAAAAAAGGGATCACCGAGATCGACCGGGTGGATGAAGCATTTGTGCAGCGGCGGTATCAATTGCAACCGGCCCAATTGATCGATCTCAAGGGGCTGATGGGCGACGCTTCCGACAATATTCCCGGCGTACCCGGGTTCGGAGAAAAGACCGCCCTGAAATATCTCGCCGAATACGCCACCATCGACGGGCTCTATCAGAATTTGGAGCGGGTCGCCCGGCAGCGGGACCGCCAATTGCTGACCGAATATAAGGATCAGGCCTATCTAAGCCGCCGTCTGGCGACGATCGTCACCGATCTGGATCTGGGAATCGCTCTGGCCGACTGCCGTTATCCGGGCTACTCCAACCAGGAGTTGCTCGAGTTCTGCCAGACGTACCAATTCCGGACCCTGGTGAAGAAACTGGGCAGCGAGGAGCAGGCTGAGACCGTCGCTCAACACCGGAGCATCGAGTTTGAAGTGACCATCCTCGACGCCGGGGAGCTGGGACCGCTCGTTGCCCAGGCTTTGGAGGCCGGAAGCATCATCCTGCAGTTTTTAACCGCCGTAGCCAACTGGTCCCTGGTCCGCTGGCTGGGGGTGGGTATCGGCGTGGGCGACCGGAATTATTTCTATCCGCTCCGGCCGGATCAGGAGTTGCCGGAGCCGCTGCAGCGGCTGTTGGCGGATCCGAACCTGCGCAAGACCGGCCACGATCTGAAAAAACAGCTGCAAATAGCAGCCCATCACCAGCTGGCGCTGGCGGGACCCCTGGAGGATGTGTTGATCCAAGGTTATCTGGCCAATGCCGGCGTGGGCGGCATGGAGCTTGAAAATTTAAGTGAGATCTACCTCCATGCGACGGTAAAGACCTGGCAAAATGACCGGGGCACCAAATTCCCCGTCTTCAGCCTGCCGGAGGAACTCTCGCGGGAGGTGCTGTCGGAATTGGCCGGCAGCCGCATGACGGCCATCCGCCGGCTGCGGCAGGAACTTCCCGTTCTGCTGGAAGAGATGGGCCTCGCGAAACTTTATCAAGAAGTGGAGCAGCCGCTGATCGCCACCCTTTTCGCGATGGAACGGGCCGGCATCCGGGTCGATCCGGAACCGCTCCGCAGCTTCGGAAGTCTTTTGAAGACGCGCCAGGTCGAGTTGGAGCGGGAAATCTACGATTCGGTGGGAGCGGAATTCAATATCGGTTCTCCCAAGCAGTTGGGAGCGATCCTCTACGAAAAATTGGGGTTGAAGCCTCCGAAGAAGACCAAGACCGGTTATTCCACCGATGCCGAGGCCCTCGAGAATCTGGCCGAACAGCATCCGGTCATCCCGTTGATCCTGGAATACCGGCAAAATCTCAAATTGCAATCGACCTACATCGATTCGCTGATTGGGCTGATCAATCCCAAAACCGGCCGGGTCCACACCACGTTCAATCAGGCGGTGACGACCACCGGCCGGTTGAGCAGCACCGATCCCAATCTCCAGAACATCCCGATCCGTACCGAAGAAGGACGTCTGATCCGCCGGGCTTTTTTGCCGGCGCAGGGTTCCGTCTTGCTGGCGGCGGACTATTCCCAAATCGAGTTGCGGGTCATGGCCCATTTTTCGAAGGATCCCGGTTTCATGGAAGCCTTCCTCAAGGGCGAGGACATCCATAAATTTACCGCGGCCGCGGTAAACGGCGTCGCCGTGGCCGAGGTTACCCGGACCATGCGCGATCAGGCCAAGGCGGTAAATTTCGGAATCATCTATGGAATCAGCGGCTTCGGGCTGGCAAAGAATATCGGGGTCGGCCGGAAAGAGGCCGATCAATTCATTCGCGCCTATTTTGAGAAGTATCCCGGCGTCCAGGCCTATGTGGAGCAGTTGATCGAAACCGCCCGGGAGGCCGGAGAAGCCCGGACCCTTTTCGGCCGGGTCCGCAAATTGCCCGATCTCCATTCCCGGAATTTCACCCAACGCTCCTTCGCGGAACGGATGGCTCGCAATACCCCGATTCAAGGAACGGCCGCCGATATTATCAAATTGGCCATGGTCCGGATCGAACGCCGCTTATCCGAGCGGCCGGAATTGGGTAAAATGTTGTTGCAGGTCCACGACGAATTGGTCTTCGAAGTCCCGGAAGCGTCCTGGCGGGAGCTGGCCCGTCTGGTGAAGCAAGAGATGGAAGGCGCCGTGGAGCTGAGCGTGCCCCTGGTGATCGATGTCAAGGTCGGCCCGAACTGGGGCGAAATGAGCACCATGAAACTGGAGGATTGACCATGCCGGAATTGCCGGAAGTTGAGAGTATACGGCTGACCATCGCGCCCAAACTAACGGGACGGACCATCCTTTCGGGAAAGGTCCATCATCCAAAATTGGTCCAAAATATCAGCACCGTAGAGTTTCTCCGGGAAATTCAGGGGAAGGAAATCGTGGGGCTGGACCGGCGCGGCAAATACCTGTTGCTGAGGCTGGCCGGGGAGATGACGCTATCGATTCACCTGCGGATGACCGGCCAATTGACGGTGGCTCCCGGCGGGGAACCTCCGGCCGATGCCACGTATCTGCAATTGGTTTTGGACAATGGGACGGAACTTCGTTTTCGGGATCAGCGGAAATTCGGGCGCGTGGCGCTCTTTCCCAGCGCTGCGATTCCCGCCAATCTGGCGCGACTGGGACCCGAACCGTTGGATGATTCCTTCACCGTGGCAGTCTTCGAGAAGCAGCTGGCCCGGCGCAAACTGGCGGTCAAAAAAGCGCTGCTGGATCAGAGCATTATTGCCGGAGTGGGAAACATCTATGCGGATGAGGCCCTTTTTGTGGCGGGAATCCACCCGGCCCGTTCGCTCGATACGCTCACCGAAGCAGAGCTGGTCAAGTTACATGGGGCGATCCGGCAAGTCTTGGCGGAAGGGATCGAGTATCGGGGAACTACCAAACGGGATTACCGGGACGGCGAAGGCAATCCCGGAGGTTATCAGGATCGTTTGCGGGTCTATGGACGCAAGGGCCAACCCTGTCCGATCTGCCAGGCGCCGATCGCCAAGATGATCTTTGGCGGACGGGGGACCCATTTTTGTCCGTTATGCCAAAGCTGAAGCATGGAAGCGAGGTGGACACGATCCTTGCCATCGGACTGACCGGCGGCATCGCTACCGGTAAATCTACGGTTTGCCGGATCCTGACCGATCTCGGGATCCCGGTGATTGACTCCGATTCGCTGGCTCATCAAGCCATGGAGCCGGGAACGGCCGGTTATGAAACGATTGTTTCCCGGTTCGGGCGGGAAATTCTTCATCCGGATGGTACGGTCGACCGCAAGGCCTTGGGAGCGATCGTCTTTGCCGATCCCGCGGCTCGCCAGGCGTTGGAACAGATCATTCATCCGCTGGTGATCGCGGAGATCGAGGGACGGCTTCAAGCCGCCCGCGAGCGGGGGGAACGTTTGGTCGTCGTGGAAGTGCCGCTGCTTTTTGAAGCCGGAATGGCCGAACTGTTCGATCAAGTTTGGGTCGTCAGCACGGCTGCGGCGGTACAGCGGGAGCGTCTGCACCACCGGAACGGATTCACCGCCGAACACGCGGAGCGGCGCATCGCCGCCCAAATTCCCCTCTCCGATAAGGAAGGAAAAGCCGATCGAATTATTAATAATAATAAAGGATTTTCCGAGCTCAAGAGCGAAGTTTTGAAGGCATTGCAGTCATTGGAGTGATAAGTGGGTGGGTAAGCCCCGGGTCCTGTTGTTCGTCGCTATCCTGTTGCTGCTGTTCCTCCATAAGCCGTTATTACGGAATTATTTTATCCTGGAACAGCGGGAATTGATCATAGACTATAGCCGGATTCATCAATTGAACCCGGCCCTGGTAAGCGCGATGGTCTTTGTGGAGAGTGGTTTCAATCCCGAAGCGGAATCCCATAAAGGCGCGGTGGGATTGATGCAAGTGATGCCGGCCACCGGTCAGTGGGTAGCCCAACAGTTGGTGTGGCGGGACTTCACCGTCACCGATCTGAAAGATCCCGCCAAAAACCTGCGGATCGGCATCTGGTACCTGGCCTACCTCAAACGGAACTTCAGGCAGAATGACAATCTGGCGCTCGCTTCCTACAATGCCGGTTCAAGTTACGTATCCAGCTGGATCGAGCGCGGCGTCTGGAATGGCGATATGGTCAAAGTCGAACAGATACCCTTCCCGGAAACCAAGAAATACCTTATTAAAGTGGCGGTGCTCAAAAAAGTCTACCGTTATTTATATCCCGAGCTGGATTCATAAGGGATGTTGAAACTGAGGCGTAAAACCCGCTTTGTGAAGCGGAACTCATCGGTTCTGGTTATCGTCCCACTGACAACCAGAATTTTTTGTTGATTTTTGGAGGTAACATGGCGAAATTAGGAGTTGTTTCACTCGGTTGTTCAAAGAATCTGGTCGATACCGAGGTCATGCTGGGCCAGCTCATCGGAGCCGGCTGGGAATTGACACACGATTTGCGGGAAGCGCAATTGATCCTCATTAATACCTGTGGTTTCATCGGTCCCGCCAAAGAGGAATCCATCCGCCACATTCTGGAGGCCGTGCAGTATAAAGCAACGGATCGCGGAGTCTGTTCAAAAGTGGTGGTCACCGGATGTTTGGTCCAACGCTATGCGGCGGAACTTCGCCAAGAAATTCCGGAGGTCGATCTATGGATCAGTCTGGGCGAGATCGGCGAATTGGCCCAACTGGTGGAGAATGGCCCGGGACACGAGCCCGATCTGGACAGGCAGCCGTTTTTAAACGACCGGAATTTACGGCGGTTTCAAGCGACAGTGCCGCACCTGGCCTATGTGAAGATCGCGGAAGGCTGCAATCATCGCTGTTCCTATTGCGCCATCCCATTGATCAAGGGAAAGTTCCGCAGCCGCAATCCCGAGGCTGTGCTTGAGGAGGTCAAAAGCCTGGTCCAGGCCGGTGTGCGGGAGATCAACCTGATCGCCCAGGATATCACGATGTATGGCGTAGACCTTCAACCCAGGACCAACTTGACCGAACTGCTCAAAAAACTGATTGACCAGGCCGGCCCGGCGTGGATCCGCCTGCTTTACGCCTACCCTTCGGGAATCACTCCGGAGTTGCTGCGGTTGATGGCGGAGCAGCCGTCCGTCTGCAATTACCTCGATCTGCCGATTCAACATATCAATGGCAGGATCTTAAAATTAATGAACCGCCATGATTCGCCGGAATTGATTAAAGAGCGACTGGCTGAGATTCGCGCCGCTCTCCCCGGGGTTGTCTTGCGGACCAGTCTGATTGTGGGCCTACCCACTGAGACCGCGGCGGAGTTCGAGGAACTCCGCCAGTTCGTGGCGGAAGGTTTTTTTCAACAGCTGGGCGTTTTCGCTTATAGCCGAGAAGAAGGGACTGCGGCGTATTCGTTGAAACCCCAAATCAGCGCGAAAGAGAAAGAGCGGCGCCGGCAGCTCATTATGGAGGAGCAACGGGAAGTGACTGCCCGTTTCCTTGAGAAACAGGTAGGAACCAGGCAAATCATCCTGGTCGACCAGGCGCAAGACGGCCGGGGCATCGGCCGGACAGCGGGTTTTGCACCGGAAGTGGATGGCGTCGTCAGCATCGCCGGAATGCCGGGGAGTGCCGGCCGTTTCATTCTGGGGGAGATCACCGGCTATGAAGGATATAATTTGAATGCAAAATATTTAACAGAGGGCTGACAGGATTTTTTTGAAAGACGCCGAATCAGTTCATGACGGAGGAAAAACCATGAGTCTCGCCAACTGGATTACCGCATTACGGATCATCTTAGCCCTAGTTTGTGTCGGCATTCTTTTTTGGAATATTCCAGGGCGTGACTTGCTGGCGGCGATTATCTTCATCATTGCCGGACTCACCGATGGACTCGACGGTTATGCCGCCCGGATCCGCAAGGAGATTACCTCGTTCGGGAAATCGTTTGATCCGTTCGCCGATAAGGTGCTGATTATCTTGACTCTGGTGGTGCTGGCCAATCTCAAACGGGTTCCCTGGCCGGCGGTCTGGATCATCATTCTCCGGGAAGTGATGATTACGATTTTACGCCACTTTGCCGGCAAGAAAGGTTTGGCCATCGCCGCCTCGCCCTGGGGCAAGCTGAAAACCTTCGTACAGATCGTGGCCATTGCCTTAATCATGCTGAAAATACCGTACAGTTTATACTTCTTGTGGCTGGCCGTATTGTTGACGATCTGCTCGGGACTGGATTATCTTTGGCGCTGGCGTGGCGCTTTTGGAATGGTTGATAAAAACCGCTGACCGGGTCAGCGGTTTTTTAATCGGTATCAAACCGCCCGCATCGACCATTAGCATCGGCTTTGGAATTCAGCCAGGGCTTGCGCCAACTTTTCGACCTCGTGCAGTTGATTATAGCAGCCGAAACTGACCCGCACCAGGCCGGGGACCAGTTGAGGCTGGTGATTGATGATTTTTTTTTGGGCACTGTAGATTGCCGTCGGCGTCAAGTTTAAAAGCCGTTGAACATAGCTGCGGGCGCAAAAACACCCGCTCCGTACGCCAATCCCCCACTCTTCGGCCAGGTATTGGGCCACCTCCAGATGATGATGCCCCGCGACATTGAAGCTGATTACGCCAACCCGGTTATCGGGATCGGGATTATAAAGCGTCACGTCGGGCAATTCCCGCAATATCTCGAGCGTTCGCCGGATCAGTATTTTCTCGTTTTCGATGATGGAATCCCAGCCGATCTCCCGGAATACTTTCAGGGCTTCAGCCAAAGCCACCGCTCCCAAGACATTGGGAGAGCCGGCCTCTTCTACATCCGGCGGCTCGGACCAGACCACACCGGCCGGTCCGATCCCCTGGACCGTTCCTCCGCCGACCTGACTGGGCGGAGTATGCCGGAAAATCTCCCGCGGACCGATGAGCACGCCTACTCCAAACGGCGCATACATTTTATGTGCCGAAAAGGCGACGAAGTCCAGATGGCGCGGATCGGAAGGCGGCAAAACGTCGATGGGATGATGCGCCGCCAGTTGGGCCGCGTCGACCAGGATCTTCGCTCCGGCGCGATGGGCAATCTCAGCCAGCGTGTAGATGGGAGGAATATACCCGGTAACATTGGAAGCGCCGCTGACGGCGAGCAGCTTAATCCGGCCGGCGTTCGCCTGAAAGTAGCTTTCCGTTTCCGCCAGGTTGATTTGGTATCCATCCAAACCAATACAATAGCTGTCCTTGGATGCCCAGGGCAATTCGTTGGAGTGGTGTTCGACTCCGGTGTACACCACCTGCTCCCCGGATAGAAAGGGCAGGTAGTGGCTGAGTTTGTTCAGCGAATCGGTGGTGTTTTTGGTAAATATGACCACATCATGGTCGAAATCTACGCCAACAAACTTGCCGACGCTCTGCCGTGCCGCTTCATAAAGCTGGGTTGAATATTGCGATTTGTACCCCGCGCCCCGATGGACGCTCGCATACCAACGCGCCTCCCTGCATAACGCCTCCATGACTCTGGTAAAAGGGGGAGTGCTGGCGGCATTATCAAAGTTAATGTAGGGAGTCGGTCCTCTGCGGGTGGGAACTTCTTGCGAATGGCCATAAATTAAATTTGTCGGTTCCAACAAGTGACGCACCTCTTTCCCATTGTATGGGAGAGAGGGACTTTTGGCTACTTGTGAAGTGAATCGATCGTTTGATTCAGCGCTTTACTCTGTTCGAGGCTGGAGAAGGGCAGACGTTCAATGATCAAGCGGCCGCCATCCAGCCGCGCCGTAAAATGCGCTCCCGGCTTCAGCCCCAGGTCGGAAACGATCGTTTCCGGCAGAGTGAGCTGATTGGCGGCATTCATTTCCATGATATATTCCATGGATGGGTCACCTCCTCAAAGATAATGGCTATTCATAGTCTCTGTCCGGGCCGCCTCTTTTACTACGAAGAAGCTTCATTCCTCCAAAAATAATTCTGGATACACTAGGCGGCGGATGCCAAAATAAATGATGGAGGGCATGCTAACGTACTTTTTTGTTGCCCGATGATTCTTAGCTTTTAAAAGCGTTGTGATAAACCCTGTCCGAAGGCCAGGGTGAACACAAAAGCTCAGAAAAGCAAGGGATAAAGTCGTTTTTGAGTCCACTGAAAGCATGATTTCCGAATCACATGGCTTTTAAAAAGCCTTCATTTTGAGAATCGAATCGTATTTTTCGATTTAAAGCTACCGGCGCGCGGTGGTCCGCTGGAACTATTGGTAGTAAACATGAAATATTCCAATCATTAATCGTTTTTAAACCGCCTATAGCTGGGCAAATTATTCTCAGACCGATAAGAAAGGGGGGTTAATCAAATGGGTACTGGTCAAAAGCGGAATTCGCTCGTTGTTAAAGAGGCTGCTAACGCGCTTCACAACATGAAGTACGAGATCTCCAAGGAGTTGAATATCGACACCACTCCGATCGTTGGAGATTACTGGGGGTATATGACCTCGCGGGACTGCGGCGCAGTCGGAGGGCATATGGTAAAACGGATGATTGAAGCGGCTGAACGTTCCATCGCCGAGCAGGCGTTCTCCAACGTTCAATCGGGCTTCAAAGCCGGCTTACAGGCTGGAGGTTTCCAGCAACAGCAGGATAAAGTCCCAAGCAATCCTTCCCTCAATCTCAACAGCTTAGATAAGATCTATTAATCCAATCCATACTTACCCAAACCGCTCGGATCCTCCGGGCGGTTTTTTTAATGGATCGACGGATGGAAGCGTATATTTAAATGAACGGATTCGCGGGAACAAACGAATCTGTTTTGAGGCAAGAAGGAATTTGGGGCTGGGAAGCGAAATAGCCAACAATCAATGGAAGGAGGTTCTGGAATGGAACAAGCGGAAATTGGGATCTTTGGCGGGTCCGGCTTTTATTCACTGCTCGATAATGTTCACGAGGTTGCGGTCCATACTCCTTATGGCGCGCCCAGTGATAAACTGGCGGTGGCGGAAATTGCCGGCCGCAAGGTGGCTTTCCTGCCGCGTCACGGCAAAAACCACCAACTGCCGCCCCATATGATTAACTACCGGGCCAACCTTTGGGCAATGAAAGAATTGGGAGTGACCCGGATTATCGGGCCGTGTGCTGCGGGCAGCCTGCAAGCGGATGTCAAACCGGGCGATTTTGTCGTGGTCGACCAGTTTGTCAACAGGACTTGGGGCCGGAACGATACTTTTTTTGACGGCCCCATCACCACTCACATGAGCGCGGCCGAGCCGTATTGTTCGGAATTGCGCCGCTTGGCGATAGCCTGCGCCAAGCGACAGGGGATTACCGTTCATGAGCAAGGAACGGTGGTCGTCATCCAGGGGCCGCGCTTCTCCACCAAGGCGGAGAGCCGGGAATACAGCAAAAACGGCTGGGAAGTCATTAACATGACCCAATATCCCGAGGGGTGGCTGGCGCGGGAATTGGGAATCTGTTACGTGAATATCGCCTTGATCACCGATTATGATGTGGGCCTGGAAGGCCATCCGGAGATTCAACCCGTATCCCACCAGGAAGTGCTCAAAGTTTTCAACGACAACAATGAGCGCTTGCGCAACCTGCTCTTCGCCATGATCGAGGAGATCCCCCCGGTAAAGCATTGCGAGTGCAAAAGCGATTTATTTTAACCACCGTTTATCCCATTGATCCCGTGAAAAGACAGCTTTGTTTGGCTGACGAATTGCCGAATCGCGCCTTCCATGAATTGGTACGGCGCGTTTTTTCGTATGCGCCGGAGACGGCCGGAACTTCCGCGGCGAGTCCATGAGCATGCCGGGTAACTGCGCAAGGATGCGCGGCAAGTGTGTGAGCATACTCGGCAACCGGGCGACCATGCACAGTAACAGTGTAAGGATGCACGGCTACCGGGTGAGCTTGCACAGTAACTGTGCGAGCATGCTCGGTAACCGGGCGACCATGCACAATAACAGTGTAAGGATGCACGGCCACTGAGTGAGCTTGCACAGTAACGGTGCGCGCATACTCCGCAACGGAGCGATCATGCGCGGTTCCTGAGTGAGATTTCGCGACCAGCGAGCGGGAAAATTGGGTGAAAAGATGGCCATCTGCAGGCAATAAATGAGCAGTTTGCGCGCTACAAGAGAGAACCGCGGGAAGCGATGGGGATTTTCGCTAACGAAAGGCGTCAGGGATGGACTCTGAAGGTTACGCGATGGAACGCCAAGCGGAATATTCGGGGAGAAGCGATTCGTCCCGGGAATGAGGATTTTTTTTTTGGAGTTAACCGTAAAAAGACTTTATTAACTCCAGAAAACCTTGTAATATTAAATATGAAGCGTATCATAGGATGGATATTACCTTGGGGGTCGAATGGGAAACGGCAAGAAGAATCGCACGGTATTTTACTGCACCAACTGTGGCCATCAGGAGCCGAAATGGGTTGGCCGTTGTCCGGCTTGTCAGGAATGGGGAACTTTGGAGGAAGAAGCTGAAACCGTTGCCGGAACGGCCGAATTAACCGGTCTTGGCAGCATGCAGGAACCGCAGATCCTCAATCAGGTGGCAGTCGATGATTCCATTCGGGTTCAAACCGCTATCGGCGAGTTTGACCGGCTGATCGGCGGAGGCATGGTGGCCGGATCGGTGATGCTGTTGGTGGGCGATCCGGGGATCGGGAAGAGCACTTTGAGTCTGATCGCAGCCGGCAATGTCGCCCGGCGCGGCAAGGTTCTTTATGTCAGCGGCGAAGAGTCAGCCGCGCAGACCAAGATTCGCGCGAACCGCTTGGGAAAGTTCCCCGATTCGCTCTATGTATTATCCGAGACCGATCTGGAACGGATTCAGCATCACGTCGCCGCTCTCCAACCGATCCTGGTCGTCATCGATTCCATCCAGTCCACTTTTGTGAGAACCTTACGTTCGACGCCGGGTGCCCCGTCACAGATCAAAGAGTGCACCATCAACCTCATTAAGCTCGCCAAAGCCACCAACATTCCGATCGTGCTCATCGGCCAGGTGACCAAGGAATCGGAACTGGCCGGTCCCCGGGTCCTGGAGCATCTGGTGGACGTCGTGGTGTATCTTGAAGGAAACCGTAGCCAGAGTTTAAGAGTGGCCCGGGTTGTCAAGAATAGATTTGGGTCCACGCAAGAGGTGGCTTTGTTTGAGATGACCGGTCAGGGGTTTGCGGAGGTGCAGAACCCATCGGAGTACCTGCTGGAAAACAGGAGCCGCCTGATGGCCGGCTCAGTGATTGTGGCCTCGGCCCGCGGCAGTCGTCCGATTTTTACCGAGATCCAGACCCTGGTGACGGAGACCGCGGAAGGAATTCCGCCGCGCCATATCGCCATCGGCGTGGACCGCAACCGCCTGCTATTGGTCACTGCAGTGCTGCAGCGCTGGGTCGGTGAAAGGCTCGGCAATAAAAATATTTTCGTTTCGACCGCCGGCGGCATCGAATCGGACGACCCGGCTTTGGATCTGGGAATCGCGGCTTCGTTGCTCTCGTCGATGCGGGGGATCGTTTTTAGCGGGAAAGTGTTCTGCGTCGGGGAATTGGCACTGTCAGGCGAAGTCCGGACCATTCCCGAGCTTGAAAAATTATTAAATGAGGGCCGGCGGCTCGGTTTTGAGGCCTGCGTTCTGGCCGCCCAATCGGTAAAACGGATCAGCCCGCCGGCTGGAATCCGGTTGCACGCCATCGATCATATTCGTCGTCTGGTCCAGGTGCTTCCGGAGCTACTTGAAAAAAATTAATGGAGGGTTTTGGTTTGAGCCAGGAGGATCAACGATACCTCGAAATGACCAAAGTGTTAAAGATGGTGGCTCCCGGCACCACCCTTTACGAAGGGTTGGAGAATATTTTACGCGCCCGGACCGGAGCCCTGATCGTGGTCTCGGACGCAGAGTCGATCATGAAATTGGTCGATGGCGGTTTTCGGATCAATTCCGAGCTGCAGCCGTCGACTCTGTATGAATTGGCGAAAATGGACGGAGCCATCGTGCTCTCCTCCGACGGGCGGCGGATTATCGTAGCGAATGCCCATTTGACGCCGGACTATCTGATTCCCACCTCGGAGACGGGGACCCGGCACCGTACCGCCGAACGGATGGCGACGCAGACCGGGGAACTGGTTATCGCCATTTCGCAACGGCGGAACGTTATTACACTTTACAAAGGAAACCAGCGCTATGTCATCCGGGATATCGGGACGACCTTGGCCAAGGCGAATCAGGCCTTGCAAACGCTCCAAAAATATAAGAGTGTCCTGGAGCAGTCGCTGTTGAATCTTTCGGCCCTGGAGTTCGAGAATCTGGTCACGCTATCGGATGTTTGCACCGTCATTCAACGGGCTGAAATGGTCGGCCGGATCGCCCATGAGATCCAGCGCTACATCTTTGAGTTGGGCAGCGAGGGCCGCTTGGTCAGCATGCAATTGGATGAGCTGATGATCGACATCGAAGACGAAGGCCAGTTGGTCGTGCGCGATTATTTCCGGGGCGAAGCGAATTTGTCCGATTTTCAAAAGGAACTCACTTCATGGGATGACGACGATCTGCTGGATCTGAATTCCCTCTCGCGCGCCCTCGGCTATCCCGGCGGGACCAGTCTGGATCTCTCCCTGACGACCCGGGGCTACCGGATCTTGGGCAAGATTCCGCGACTGCCTTTTCCGGTGGTGGAGAATCTGGTGAAGACCTTTGGCGTCCTGCCGAAAGTACTCGAGGCATCCACCGAGGAGCTCGATGATGTGGAAGGAATCGGCGAAGTGCGGGCAAGGACCATCAAAGACGGGTTGCGCCGTTTGCGCGAACAGATCTTATTGGACCGGCATTTTTAGCGCGTCCCCTTCGTATGCAGGGATGGAATTCCATATCATGGTCGAGTAAAGAATTATCACCGGTTTGGAGGCGGCGATAATTTTTTTCTATGTGGATGAAATCAATTTTTTGAGCATCAAGTTTATCCGCAAACACCATCTTGTTCTATACCACCAAGTAGCGAGAACCCTATCAGTCACTTTGAATAAAAGAATTGAAGGATAAGTCATGACGCCGATGGACCTAACCCTCGCCCTTCCCCGGAGCAGCCGATTAAAGAAGATGATTCAAGGGGAAGGGTAACCTTGGGCTTCGAACTCGAAGAGCTGAAGCCTTCAACGCCTTATGACTTTTTTCAAGCAGACCGATGCTTTCGCTATTAAAGGCAGTTAGAGATCAGCGACTATGGGTTACCCTTCCCGTCGAATCGGCTTCCCTGAACAACTTCTCTAGGGAAGGGCGAGGGTCAATGTCGTCAAGCTACGCTGGGAAAAATTACAAACTTTTTTTCTGATTCATGGGATAACGGTCCCGATTCGTTTTTTTA
>NZ_SLUN01000010.1 GCF_004340685.1 Hydrogenispora ethanolica
GCAATTGTTGGTGATGAACCTCGAAAAGAGGCTCCGGCTTCTTTGGTTCATTTTTTTCAAGGTCCGTTTTGGGCTTGCTCATGGAACTTGGGGGGTTCGCTGAATCGGCTTTTTGAGGGCGTTTTCCCCTGTTCAGCGAACCCTAAATTATTGCTTTCTTTTTTCACTTCACATGGAAGCTCAGTTACTTGTTTTAATATGTCAAGATACCTGTTGATATGATGCTATACCTTATGATTTCGAGGGTTTACTGGTATATTTGATCTGCGAAAGTTGAGTAAGTTGAATTAAATTCCTTCATGTTTCCACTATGGAAGGCTTACGGGACATGATGGATATTTGAAATTTAATTCAATCTATCCCGGCGAAGCCGGAACCAAAAAGAACGGGGAGTTCAATGTAGCGATGAAGTAAGCCCAAAAGCGACCTCTCCCCGCTCCCCTCCCCGGTGCAGTAAATTTTGAGGGCTCATTCGACGGGGAGGGGTCAATCGTTTGAAACCAGGGCCAATGTTTGATGCCAAAAGGTAAGTCTTTACGCGAATCAACTACGGAAAATTCGGCCGGAGAGAAAACCCCAGAAATAGCTTCGCCGGGCCATATCCAGGAAAGATATAATCCGGCGGTTCACGGATGAAAACCGCCGGGGAGGGGATAGGGGGAAAATCAGTAGATGGCTTATATAGCAAGAGAATTTCTAATTTGAAAGACTTTATCACATGGCTTCTAACTATAACTTGAATAAAAAAGTGTAATTTGATACTATAATAGAAAAGGGAGAGGGTCCTAAGACCCCCTCTTGCTTCGGGATTTTGGAAAACGACTCGTGGGCTGGGTCGTTTTCCGCTTTTCAGGATCATGAAGTCCTTTCCAAGTACCATACAGAGCCAGCACTCCTGTCGCCAGGTGACCAGATCGATGAGTACCTTGAGCAGTTTCTCCAGGACCTTCAAAACGGTTTCCAATCCCACCACCTCCTTTCGGAAGTGTATTCAGCCTATAAGCTTTATACAGGCTGAACTAACCTTCGAAAGAAGCGCCGCTCCAAAACCCCTAAGGCAATTATAGCAAATTTTGGATGAAAAAGCAGTCCTCGTTCAAAGCTGTATTATTTCCAATTGCAAACCCATATTCCATAAATTTTTAGGATCTAAAAAGCCTCACTCCCGAATGAGCGAGGTCTTTATCCCTTTTTCAGCTCTCATGTCATTGCCGATCGCCGCACTCCCGGCAGGCTCTACTCCGGATGACAATTGCGGAAATTCAATCCCATGCAACTCACCGGCCGGACCAACCGGCGTGGTTCATGGTTGTTCCATCCCACTACTCTCCCTTGACTTTATGCGGTTTAACTGTACTTCCCCGACTTATCCACAGCCAAAATTCATTAACCCCATTCAACAATCCCGTTTATCCACAGGAATAGAACACTTATTCACAAAAAGAACTCATTTATTCACAAAATGAGCTTGTTCAACGACTGAATGAGCTCATTCTTCCGAAAAAGAGCTCATTCAGTCACAAAATGAGCTCGCTTATCCACAAAAAGAGCTTGCTGAATGACTGAGCGAGCTTGTTTATTCACAAAAAGAGCTCATTCATTCACAAAACAAGCTTGCTGAGCGACTGAACAAGCTCTTTTTCCACAAAAAGAGCTTACTCGGCGATTGAAAGAGCTCTTTCAGTCACCAAAAGAGATCGGTGATTCACAAAACGATCTCTTTCAGCTCCTCAACCCAAACGTTGATCCACAAAATTTTGACTAGGCCTAGCCCATCCTTCAGCGGATATTGATGTGCATCGCCTGATAGCGGCGGCGCAATTCCGAGGGGGTCATGCCGCGCTCCTTCCGGAACTGGCGCAGGAAGTGGCGGAGCGAGGCGAACCCGGTCTGACTGGCGATCTGCTGGACCGGCTGGTGGGTCTCCTGGAGCAATTGTTCGGCCAGCTTCAACCGCTGCTGCAAGATGTAGTTGCCCACCGACATGCCCATCACCGACCGGAACTGGCGGCCGATGTAATCGGGGTTGTGATTGAGATAGCCGGCAATGGATTTGACCGAAAGATTGGGGTCGGTCAGCTGCGCATTGATGGTGCCGACCGCCTCGTAGACCAGGCTGGAACCGGCCGAAAGGGTATCCGGGGGATGATAGGAGTTGATCGTCTCTTCGGTGATCCGGATCAGCAGGTTTTGAAACAGCAATTGAAACTGCCATTTCGTGTAGGAGGGCCGTTCCTGTTCGTTCAGGAGTTCGCGGAAGAGCAAGGCGATGCGGTCGGCGTCGCCCAGGTCCAATTCCATGGGTATCAACGCCGCCTCGTTCAGACGCAGGCGGGTGACGATCTGGTTGCTGAGGATGGGAGCGACCTCTTCCGCCGAGAGCAGGCTCGGCGGGCCGGGCAACCGGAAATGCAGCCAGTAATAAGAAGCCGGCGCGGCGATGGGCGCGGCGCCGTCGTGCAGGTGCTCCGCCGGCAGCAACACCAGCCGGTTGGGCCGGATCTCCAGCGGGACGCCGTTATCGGTCAATGTCACATTGCCTTTCCGCCCCAGAATCATCACGGACGAATCGAGCCGGCGGCGCGGGTGGCGCCAGCCCGACGGAAGAATGGCGCAGCCGCCGTTGTCGGCGTGCGGCGCGGGTTGAAACGGACAAAAAAGATAGGGCATGCGGCTCCTTTCCAGAATCCTTGTGGAATCCCCGACCGGAGGCCGGGGGTTCACAAGTGCAAAACTCGGATATACCTAATGAATTACCGCATGATACTCAACGGAGCCATGTCAAAAAATGATACCTACGGAATTGAAGCTGAAATTCTGAACTGAACTCACCCCCTCGGTCCCCCTCTCTTTTTAGGCGGTTTACCAGGCCTGTCTTGTCAGAAAGAGAGGGGGCGGGTAGGGTCAATCAAAATCCGCCAAAAGTCGCTAGGGGGTGAGTTCGATTTATCCATCCGCCTACTGAGCTATATATGTTGCAACAAGTCTTTGTACATTCAAAATCATAGCAACATATTTCCTTGATTCATAGATTGAACTTCACGACTTTGTTTGGTTTCGGTTTCGCCGGGATAACCGGGATAAGATGAATAGCTTGAAACGAAAAGCACGGTTCGGCCAAGCTCCCCCTTAGCTACCGAACTGCTCACAATCCAGCTTCGCGAGAAAGACCGTCTCCCATGGCCGCCAAACAAAGCGGAAAAAGACACTTCCGCGTTCGTTCCATCATCCCTATTATACATAAGATCTTTGGAATAGCGAAATTCTTTTTTGCCCGGTTACGCCGGGCCGCGCTCCCGATTCCGTCGGAATCCGTCACATTTTGTCATGGTTTGGGAGATTTCTTTCCGCAGCCAGCATGAGTATAATAAAATCGTAACAAATATGTTACCGTTAAATGAAATGGGCCATGGTTCAGCCGCTCAAAGGGTTGTTTCCGGACGGAATTCCCGCTGGCCCGCTGCAGAGGGAAGGCGGGAATCGAAAAAGAAATGGGGGTACAAAGTTGATGAAGAGAAGTTTTATGGTTGGATTGACATTCTTGTTCATCGCGGTACTGGTCATGCCGGTCATCTCCGCCGCCGGCCCGGTCAAGCTCACTTACTGTTATTGGGGAAGCCCCGCCGAGGACAGGGTGTTGAAAGAGGCCTTCAAGAATTTTGAAGCCGCGCATCCGGGGATCACCGTCGAGCCGATGTATATCCCGGGCGACATCACCGGCACCGAATACGCCGCCAAGATCAAGGCGCTCTCCCAAGCCGGCGAGCTGCCCGATCTCGGCTACTTCCGCCCCGATCACTTCGGGAGCTGGGCCACGGCCGGACTGTTCATGAATCTGAGCCCGCTCATCCAAAAAGAGAAGCTGGAGAAGGCCGTTCTGCCCCAAGTCTGGCTGAAGGTCAAGAACAAAGTCTACGGCTCCTATTCCGCCGCCGAATGCCAGGTCCTGTTCTACAATAAAGACGTCCTCCAAAAGGCGGGCGTGCCGCTGCCTCCGACCGATTACCGCAAAGGCTGGAGCTGGAATCAGTTCGTCGAGTACTGCAAAAAGATCACCACCGACCGGAACGGCAAACATCCCGGCGAGAGCGGCTTCGATCCCGGCAAGATCACTTGCTACGGGGTGAGCTACCAACTGTGGCACGCCATGCTGCTGCCGGCGATCTGGAGCAACAACGGCGATTTCATCTCCCCCGACGGCAAACAATTCAAGCTGGACCGGCCGGAGTCGGTGGAAGTCCTCCAAAAACTGGCCGACTTGATCAATAAAGACCACGTCTTCGCCTATACCAATCCTTCCTCGACCTCCGGCGCGGGCCTGCCCGCTCCGCCGGTGATGCTGGCCAACGGGCAGCTCGGCTTCTACGTCACCGGCCAATGGGAACTGCTGGACCTGGCCAAAATGAACTTCCCGCTGGGCATCGGCGCCCTGCCGATCTTCAAAAAGCCGGCCCAGATGTATGTCAGCGGCGCCTCGGTCATCTTTAAGTCCACCAAGCATCCCAAGGAAGCCTGGGAACTGCACAAATGGATGATGAACCCCGACAAGACGCTGGACCTCTACACCAGTGGCCTGTGGCTGCCCACCAAAGCCTCCTGGTACACCAATCCGGCCGACCTGAAGAAATGGACCGACAATCCGGTTCATCCCGCCGGATTCAAGGAAGCGGTGCTGGATTCGATGCAAATCGCCCGGGTGCACATGGAAGTGAAAGTCAAGAACTTCCCGCGGATCTGGGGCGAGGCGGTCGCGCCCGAGCTGGATCTGGTCTGGAGCGGCCAGAAAACCGCCGCCGAAGCCATGAAAGCCGCCAAAAAGCGGGTTCTCAGCCTGAAACTGTTGCAAGGCAATTACTAAAAGCGTTGTGATAAACCTCGTCCGAAGGCCGAGGCGATCACAAAAGCTCAGAGAAGCAGGTGATAAAGTGTTGAAAAGGTGATATTCGAATTTGAGAACTTTATCACCTGGCTTCTGAGGATCTTCCGCCCAGAACCCCGGGATGCCGGATGGCGTCCCGGGGTTCTTCTAAAAGCGTTGGGATCCCTAGCCACGGACTAAGGTCATCAAGCGATAATTACATATTCTGGAGTCAAATACTATCCACCCAATATACGGCTAAATATGAGAAAGTCTAAGATGTCTAAAACCAACCTCTCCCCCGGCCCCTCCCCGACGCGGCAATTCTGGCTGTCTTGTCGGCGGGGAGGGATGACGGAGCTTGAAACTTGGGTCCTTTGAAAGCTGCATTCAATGAACTAAAAAATGGGCCTGAGTTTCGGGCGATTCACCTCTCCCCGTCGAATACTCTTCTTCGAATCGGCATCGCCGGGGAGAGGCCGGGAGAGAGGTCGCTTTTGGAGTTCGTAGCTTGTCATGAAATATATTTTCCTTTTCATTCCACAATAGCTTGATGAGATTGAGCCGCAGGCTAAGGTCATCAAGACGTCGACCAGGCGATAAATCACTTGTAGCCGGGGCATTCATGCCCCGGTTGGCCCGGATGCACTCGCGATGCTTCAGGTCCCCGGGTTCATTCAATTCCAAGATTTGTAGCCATAACTTCATGATATTGCCCTAGCAGGCTAGAGTGAACAAAAAAACTATGAGAAGCAAGGGACAGAGTCGGTTTTAAACCTCTTCAGCTCGAATCCATTGGAAAGCGACTTTACATCCCGGCTTCCAAAACTCCGGCGCTTCATCAGCGCGGTTGCCGGTCTCATCCCGGGGCTGGTGCGGCGCCTCGTCCGAAAGGGTGGTTTACTATTGGAGACTGAAATCAACAAACGTAATTTGAAAAGGAGCGGCTTCCTCTCCCGGCAGCAGAACTTATGGGGGTGGCTGCTGATCTCCCCGGCCGTCCTCGGCTTGACCTTCTGGGTGGCGTTTCCGCTGGGGTTGAGCCTGGTCACCAGCTTCCTGCGCTGGGACATGATTCTGCCGCCCGAATTCGTCGGCGCCCAGAATTATGCCGACATGTTCCACGATCCGTTATTCTGGCGGTCGGTCTGGATCACCCTCTATTTTACCTTGGTGGGGGTTCCCATCCAGATCGTCGGCGCCTTCCTGGTGGCGATGCTGCTGAATGCCCGGGTCCGGGGCATGAAGTTCTTCCGCACCCTGTTTTACATCCCGTCCCTGATCCCCATCGCGGTCACCTCGGCCCTGTGGCTGTGGCTCTTCAACCAGCAGTTCGGCCTGTTCAACCTAATCCTTGACCGGCTGGGACTGCCGCCCCAATTGTGGGTCTTCGGCCCGGAAACAGTCATTCCCAGCCTGATCCTGATGAGCCTCTGGGGGATCGGCAGCACCATCATTATCTTTTTGGCGGGCCTCCAGAGCATCCCGGCGGAGCTATTGGAGGCGGTGGCCATCGACGGCGGCAAAGCCTGGCACCGTTTCCTTCACGTCATTCTGCCGCTCAGCAGCCCGGTGATCTTCTATAATGTGGTGATCGGCATCATCGGCAGCTTGCAAACCTTCACCCAGCCCTACCTGATGACCAGCGGCGGGCCGGCCAACGCCTCGCTCTTTTATGTGCTGCACCTGTACCGTCAGGCCTTCATGTACTCCAACATGGGTTACGCCTGCGCCATGGCCTGGTTCCTGTTCATCGTCACCGCGGTCATTGCCGGCGTCATCTTCAAAACTTCATCCCTTTGGGTATTTTACGACGGGGAGGGCAAAAAGTGATGGTTTCAGGGACCAAACAGCTTTCCAAGGCTTGCATCTACGGTTTGTTGATCCTGGGGGCGTTTTTCGCGGCGGCGCCGTTTCTGTGGCTCATCCGCAGCTCCTTCATGACGCTGAAGGAGATCTTCTCCATGCCGCCGCAATGGCTGCCGGCCGAACCGCAATGGCTCAATTACGGAAACGTCTTTACCATGCTCCCCTTCGGGCGCTTCTTTCTGAATACGATCCTGATCGTGCTGCTGAACCTGGCCGGAACCATACTCAGCAACACCATCATGGCCTATGCCTTCGCCCGGATCCGCTTCCGGGGGCGGACCATCATGTTCGGCCTGTGCATGGCCACGCTGATGCTGCCTTCCGCCGCCACCATGATCCCGTTGTTTATCGAGTGGAAATGGCTGGGCGGGCTGAATACCTTCCTGCCCCTGACCGTGCCGGCCTTTTTCGGAAACGCCTTTTATATCTTTATGCTGCATCAATTCTTTAAAACCATCCCCATGGAGTATGACGAGGCGGCCTTTGTGGATGGCGCGGGCTATCCGCAGATCATCTTTCAGTTGATCGCGCCCATGGCCAAGCCGGCCCTGGCGGTGGTAGCCATCTTCACCTTTATGAACTCCTGGAACGATTTCATGGGCCCGCTGCTGTACCTGAACAATCAGGACCTGTACACGGTTTCCCTGGGATTGAAGATGTTCCTGTCCATGTTCCGGGCGGAATGGAACACCTTGATGGCCGCCTCGACCCTGGCGGTCCTCCCGCTGGTGCTGCTATTCTTCGCGGCGCAGCGCTATTTCATCGAGGGACTGACCATGGGCGGGCTCAAAGGCTAAAACAAATACCGACGACTGGAGCAGACTTTCATGAAGAACCGATTGCATACCATCCCCCTGAAAGCGGTTACGGTCCGGGACCATTTTTGGACGGAACGGATCGCCCTGTTGGCCCGGGAGGTCATCCCCTATCAATGGGATGCCTTGAACGACAATATCGCGGGGGCCGAACCGAGCCACGCGGTGGAAAACTTGCGCATCGCCGCCGGAAAATCCGACGGCCGGTTCCAGGGCATGGTCTTTCAAGACAGCGATGTCGCCAAATGGATCGAGGCGGCGAGCTACAGCCTGATCGCCCATCCCAACCCCGGGCTGGAAGCAGTCATCGATGAGCTCGTCGAACTCATCGCAGCGGCCCAACAGTCCGACGGCTATCTGAATACGTATTATACCGTGGCCGAACCGGACCAGCGCTGGAAGAACTTCTCCTTCGGCCACGAGCTATATTCCGCCGGTCACCTGGCGGAAGCGGCGGTCGCCTACTATCAGGCCACCGGCAAACGCAAACTGCTGGACCGGGTCTGCCGCGCCATCGACTATATCGACTCGGTCATCGGCCCCGAAGCCTCGAAGCTGAAAGCCTATTGCGGCCACCCCGAGATCGAGCTGGCCCTGGTCAAACTGTACCGGGCCACCGGCGAACAGCGCTATCTGCGGCTCTGCCAATACTTCGTCGACGAGCGGGGCCAACAGCCTTGTTTTCTCGAGGCCGAACCGGCCTTCGGCAACGGGACCCCCGATCCCTGGTTCGCCGCGGACTACCATCAGGCCCACGCTCCCGTCCGCGAACAGCAGGCGGCCGACGGCCACGCGGTGCGGGCCATGTATCTCTATGCGGGCATGGCCGATCTGGCGCTGGAGACCGGGGACCCCGGCTTGATCGCGGCCCTGCGGCGCTTATGGGAGAACGTCACCGGACGCCGGATGTACATCACCGGCGCCATCGGCTCCCAAGCCCACGGAGAACGGTTTACCTTTGATTATGATCTGCCCAACGACACCGCCTACGCCGAGACCTGCGCCGCCATCGGCCTGATCTTCTGGGCTGGGCGGATGTTGCTCCTGGAGCCCGACCGCCGCTACGCCGACGTGCTGGAACGGGCGCTCTACAACGGAGTGTTGAGCGGGATTTCCCTGGACGGCCGCAAGTATTTTTACGTCAATCCGCTGGAGGTGCAGCCGGAAGCGGCGGCCCGCCGTTACGACCTCCGGCACGTCCGGCCGGAACGGCAGCAGTGGTTCGGTTGCGCCTGCTGCCCGCCGAACATCGCCCGGCTGGTCACCTCGCTGGGACAGTACCTTTATTCCCTGGACGACCAGACGCTCTATGTCCATTTGTACGTCGGCAGCCAGATCCGCGTCGCCCTGAACGGCACGCCGGTCGGCCTGGAGCTGCGCACCCGCTATCCCTGGGAAGAACAGGCGGTCCTGGAGGTGGAACCGGAGCAGCCCGCCGAATTCGCCATCGCCCTGCGCATCCCGGGCTGGTGCCGCCATTTCGAAATCCGCCTCAACGGCCAGCCGCTGGAAAACCCCCCGCTCGAAAAGGGTTATCTGAAGCTCTCCCGCCGCTGGACCCGGGGCGACCGGATCGAGCTGCGCCTGGCTATGCCGGTCGAATTGATTCGGGCCCATCCCCGGGTGCGGGAAGACGCCGGGAAAGTCGCCATCCAGCGGGGGCCGATCGTCTATTGTCTGGAAGAGGTCGACAACGGCGGCCGGCTCTGGGATGTCGCGCTGCCGGAAGGGGCCCAACTATCCTGCGAATTCTCGGAAGAGCTGGGCGGCATGGTCGCCATCACCGGCCAGGCCCTGCGCTCCGACACCGAGCACTGGGGCGAGGCGCTGTACCGCCCGGCCGGCGGGGGCTCCCAAGCGGCGCCCATCCGCGCCGTGCCGTATTGCCTGTGGGGCAACCGCAGGCCCGGCGAAATGACGGTGTGGATCGCCCAAAAATAAGGTCGCTGGATGGAGCCGCCGCAGTGGTATAATGGGATCGGGCCGTGTTCACCGCGGCCTCCCGGTTCCGGCGCTTATTTTCGGAAAATCACCACTGGCAAAGGAAGTCCGCCATGCATCACCCGTCGCACATCGCCCCGGTTCTGCGGGCGATCCCGCACACCGCGGTGACGATCGCCGATCGCTTTTGGACGCCGCGCTTGGAGAATAACCGCCGGCGCTCCTTGTTTCAGCAGTATCATTATTTGAATGAGACCGGGGTCCTCGCCAATTTCCGGAACGTCCACCAGCCGTGGGACGGGATCTATCACGGCTTGTTCTTCAGCGATTCCGACGCCTATAAATGGCTGGAGGCGGCCGGCTACTCCCTGGCGACCCACCCCGATCCCCGGCTGCGCCGCCTGACCGACGAGCTGATCCGGCTCATCGCCGCCGCCCAAATGGCGGACGGCTATCTCAACACCTATTTCCAGCTGGTCGAGCCCGAAAAACGCTTTACCAACTTCGGGGTCTGCCATGAGCTCTATACCGCCGGCCACCTGATCGAGGCCGGCGTGGTTCATTTCCAGGCCACCGGCCGGCCGGACCTGCTGAATGTCGCCCGCCGCCTGGCCGATCTGTTGACCCGGACGTTCGGTCCCGGCAAGCTGGAGGCGGTCGACGGCCACGCCGGGGTGGAGCTGGCTTTGATCCGCTTGCACCGGCTCACCGGCGCCGCCGCTTACCTGGATCTGGCGGCTTTCTTCATCAACGCGCGCGGCCGGAGCGATTCCCGGCTGCGCCTGGAATTGGCGCAGCTGGAGCGGATCGCGGGCCGGCCGGGGAAACCCGGCCAGAACAACCGGAAACACTTCGGCAGTTATGAAGCGTACGACGGCCGCTATGCCCAGGATCACCTGCCCGTCCGCGAGCAGAGCGAGGCGGTGGGCCATGCGGTGCGGGCCACCTATCTCTATTGCGCCATGGCCGATCTGGCCCAGGAGACCGGGGACTCCGCCCTGCTGGAGGCGCTGCGGCGGATCTGGCGCCATGTGACCGCCCGCCGCCTCTACGTCTCCGGCGGCATCGGCCCCTCCCGGGCCAACGAGGGTTTCACCCGCGACTACGATCTGCCCAACGATACCGCCTGCGCCGAAAGCTGCGCCGCGGTCGGAATGGTCTTCTGGAACCATCGCATGCTGCAGCTGACCGGGGAAGGCCGTTTCGCCGACCTGATGGAACGGGTGCTTTACAATGCCTTTCTGGCCGGCGTGTCGCTGGACGGCGGGAAATATTTTTACAACAACCCGCTGCAGAGCCAGGGCGACTGCCACCGCCGGGAATGGGACGAGTGTGCCTGCTGCCCGCCGAATATCGCCCGGCTCCTGGCCTCGCTGGGCGGCTACATCTATTCCCTGTCCCCCGGCGGCCTGGCGGTTCATCTGTATATCCAAAGCAGCGTCACGGCGCGGCTGGCCGGCGGCGCCGAATTCACCCTCCGCCAAACCGGCGACTATCCCTGGGAAGGGCGGATCAGTCTGGCGCTGGAGCTGGCGGAGCCGGCCGATTTCGAATTGCGGTTGCGGCTCCCGGGCTGGTGCCGTTCCCATCAGCTCCGGATCAACGGCATCCCGGCCGATCCGCCGCTGGCCGAGGGTTATCTGGTCATCGCCAGGCGCTGGTCCCCGGGCGACTCCCTCCTCCTTGAGCTGGCAATGCCGGCGGAGCGGGTCCAGGCCCATCCCCGGGTATGGCAGAACGCCCAAAAGGTCGCCTTGCAACGCGGGCCGTTGCTGTATTGCCTGGAAGCGGCCGACCACGCGGTCCCGGTGGAGCAGATCCTTTTGCCGGAAAACGCCCCTTTGACCGGTAGTTTTTACCCCGATTTATGCGGCGGGGTCGTGGCCCTCGAAGGGGAGGCCCTGGCTCCCAGCCTGGAGAATTGGGCGGACCGGCTCTACCGGTTCGCCGAACCGGCCGTGGCCCTCCGCCCCGTCCGGTTGCGGGCGGTTCCCTATTATTGTTGGGACAACCGGGAACCGGGAGCCATGACGGTCTGGATTCCCCGCCTGAATCCGTGAGGACCCTTTAGGGTCCTCCCACTTTGTAGCCGGGTGATGAATCGCCCGACCGGCGTTCATTTCAGGGGAAAACTTTTGCCACGATCGCGCGATGACATTGCCCTCCGGCCCACCGTTTGAGCGCGGCTGACCGCAGTGGTAAGATAGGGTTAAAAACAGCAAGGAGTGAAGCAGAATGCGCAGCGAAGCGGAAATGATGGGACTGATTCTCCGGGTGGCCGGGGCCGACGAGCGGATCCGGGCGGTGGCGCTGAACGGCTCCCGCGCCAATCCCCGGGCTCCCCGGGATCTCCTGCAGGACTACGATATCGTCTACCTGGTGACCGAGGTGGAACCGTTCACTCAGGACCCGGGTTGGGTGGATGTCTTCGGCGAACGGATCATCATGCAGACCCCGGACACGATGACCCTCATGCCATCGGATTCGGACGGGAGATTCCACTACCTGATGCAGTTCCGGGACGGCAACCGGATCGATCTCACCCTGATCCCCCTGTCCCAGCGGGAAGCGTATTGCCGCGAAGACAGCCTCACCGTCATCCTGCTGGATAAGGACGGGAGCCTACCGGAGCTCCCCGCCCCGGACGACACCGCTTACCGGATAAAGCCGCCGTCGCCGGTCCAGTTCGCCGATTGCTGCAACGAATTCTGGTGGATTGCCGTTTACGTGGCCAAAGGGCTATGGCGGCGCGAGATCCTCTACGCCAAAGAACATCTGGACGGCTACCTCCGCCCGATGCTCCGCCTGATGCTGGAGTGGCAGGCGGGCATCGCCACCGGTTTTACGGTGAGCGCCGGAAAATGCGGCAAGTACCTGGAGCGCTATCTACCCGGGGAGAGCTGGCGGGCGCTGCTGGCCACCTATGCCGGGGCCGGCTATGCCGAGACCTGGGAAGCGCTCTTCACCGCCTGCGGCCTGTTCCGCCGGACCGCCCGGGAGGTGGCCGGCCATTTCGGTTACGCCTACCCCGAGGCCGAAGATGAACGGGTGAGCGCCTATCTGCGGCGGATCCGGGAGTTGCCCCGCGGCGCCGTCAGTCCCGATTAGCTCGGACCGAAGGGCAGGGCGCTCTCTTCAGCCAGAGGATGCGGGGAGGGGAGCGCCTCTTCCGCCCCGGCCAGCGGCACCCGGAAATCAATGGCCGTCCCGCCGTGGAATTTGCTGCGGATCCGGATGGCGCTGGCCGGGCCATAGGTCAACAGCAACCGCTTATTGGTGTTGTAAAGGCCGATGCTGGGCCCGTCGTATTTGGCGGAGTCCAGATTCCACCGGATCTGTCGCAGCTTTTCCCCGGTCATCCCCAGGCCGTTGTCGATCACCGCGATCCTCAGGAACGCGCCTTGCCGCCGGATCTTGATCTTGATCAGGCTCGGGCCCGGTTTCTCCTTGATCCCGTGATAGATGCTGTTCTCCAGCAGCGGCTGGAAGAGCAGGCGGATGATGGGCAAGGTTTTGACGTCCTCGTCGTACTCCCAGATGATATCGAACTTGTTGCGGTAGCGAATCTTCTGGATCTCGAGGTAATTCTGGGTGTTGTGGATCTCCTCTTCGATCGTGACCTTCCGGCCGGGCGACTCCAACGAGTAATGGAGAATCTCCGCCAGGTCCTCCAGCATCTCGGTGGCCTCGTTGGGCTTGCCGGTGAACTGAAAGATCTTCCACTTCAGCGTCTCCAGGGTATTGAAGAGAAAATGGGGATTGATCTGCGCTTGCAGCGCCAGGAGCTCCATGAATTGCAGCCGGTATTTCCGCTCCGACAGCTGGATCTTCAGGTAGTTCTGCTCGATGAAGGTCTTCAGGATATTGTGCGTGATATAGCTGTATTCGTCCTTGATCGTCGAGGGAAACCTGGGGAACGGCCGGCCGTTCCGAACCGCGTCGATGATAGCGATGATCTCCTGGACCTGGTGGTGGTTCTTCTTGGTCAGGTAGTAGGTCAGGAGCAGCCCCAGGCCGAACGAGACCGCCAGAAGCAGCGCGGTCAGGCTTTGCAATTCCGTCGGCACCTTGTACAGCACCTTGTGGGGGATCACCGAGATATAGCGGAGCCGGTACTTCTCGGAATCGATCTGGGAGACCGCGTAGGAGACCCCGCCGAAGCGCAACGGCGACGAATCGCGCTTGGCGACGCACCGGTCGACCCACTCCCGTTCCAGGGAGTCCACCGGTTTGTTGCTGAAAACCACCCGGTCGTCCTCGTCGACGATCAGGAAGACCTGGCTGGGGGGGATCTCCACTGTCTCGAAGGACTGCCGCAAGTAATCGGTATAGATGTTCAAGACGATCACGCCGATGCTCTTCTTCGACCCGGAGGTGGAGTAGACCTTGCGGTAGATCGTCCAGACCTCGGTGGGGTTTTTTTTGAAGGGATACTCCCGGACCTGCCGGGCCTCGGACCAGAAGTTCAGGCCGTTGGACTGGTTCCGGAGATAGCTCTGATACCAGGTCCGGTCGAAGAATCGGTCCACGCTGGTCAGGCCGTCGATGGTAGTCAGCATCTTGCGCTGCCGGTTGTCGAAATAGACATAGATCGAATGGATATAAGGCCGGGCATTAGCCGGAGCGCCGATGAAATTGGCGATGGTCTGGAGCGAATGGTAGTCTTCCAAGCTCACCTTGGAGTCGGAGGCGTCGAAGATGCGCTTCAAGGCCACCAGGATCTCCGGGTTCATGCCCAGGCTCAAATTGAGCGAGTCCAGCTCGTCGAAGATCAGGTCCAGGTTCTTCTTGGTCTGCTGCAACAGGTTGAAGTTGTTCTGGTTGATCTCGTCCTGCACGTAATGCCGGGTGATGATGATGGAAAAAGCGCCCAGCAGTAACAGCGGGATCAACAGCGGCACCAGAAAGAGGATCAGATTCTTTTTAAAGGTATTGGTTTTGATCTCCATTCCACAACCTGCTTTGCCATAGATTCGCCGCGCCTGCCCGCGCTCGGGCCGGGAGGGGCGTTACGAAAAATTCCGGAACTCCTTGGGGGTTTTCCCGAAATACTTCTTAAAGGTGCGGGTAAAGTTCTTGGGATTGCTGTAGCCGACCATCTCGCTGATCTCATAGGTCTTATAGGCGATATCGTTCAAAAACCGGGCGGCCCGCTCCATGCGGACGGCGATCAGAAAATCCGAAAAATTCTCGCCCGTCTTATCCTTAAAGAATTTACTCAGATAAAACGGGTTCATGTGGACCAGTTGGGCCGCCTCCTCCAGCGTGGCGGTTTGGAAATTATCCTGGAGATAGTTCTTCACGGTCGCGATCACCTTTTCGTTATAGCCGATCCCCTCGCCCGCCTTCTCCGCCGGCTCCTTGGGGGCCTTTTCCCGATCGAGTTCGGCCTTGATCTTGGAAAACGACTTGATCAATTCATCGTATTTGGTGGGCTTAATGATGTAGTCCTTGACGCCGTACTCCAGCGCTTCCCGTGCGTAATCGAACTCCCGGTAGCCGCTGAGCAGCAGGATCTTCACCTGCGAGCCGCGGGCGTTCAATTCCTTGGCCAGTTCCAGGCCGCTCATGAAGGGCATCCTGATATCGCACAGCAGGACATCCACCGGGCAGCTTTCGATATATTCCAAGGCCTGCAGGCCGTTCTCAAACTGGCCCGCCACCTCGAAGCCCAATTGGTTCCAGGGGAAATAATTGCATAAGCCCGCCCGGATCTCCGCTTCGTCATCCACGATTATCAGTCGATACACGCTCTTCCCCTCCCATGATGGCCCCCGCACCTCCGGGCCTGCCGCGATGCATCCCGTCCCTCGCAAAAATTTGAATTGTAACGGTTTAATCATTCAATATTTAGCATCGACTCCCGCAAATCCTGCTTTCGGATATTGGAAGCATTACCAAACACAATTAATGATACTTTTTGTTAAAAAAAGATACGCCGTCTCCGAATCGCCCTAACAAATGATACCTTATCCAAAGCCCGGCCCCTTAAATCCAGCCGAATAATTTGTTACGATTACATCAACAAATATTAAGGGAGGTAAGGTCTTGAAACATTCATTCAAAGCGATCCTGGTTGTTTGTCTCTTCGCAGTGCTGTTCGGCAGCATGTCGAGCTATGCCGCGCCGCAGAAAACCTTGCGGTTCATGTGGTGGGGCGGCGAAACCCGGCACAAAGCCACCATTGACGCCATTGAACTGTATATGAAGAAAAATCCCGGCGTCAAGATCATCGGCGAGTACGGCGGCTTCAGCGGCTACCAACAGAAGCTGCTCACCCAATTGGTGGGCGGAACCGCCGCCGATATCATTCAGATCGACCAGCCGTGGGTGGCCGATCTCATGTCCCAGGGCGATCTCTTCGCCGATCTGTACCGGTTCAAGGAGCTGAAGCTGAACGGTTTCAACAAAAACTTCCTCAAGAGCCAGTGCGAATGGGATAAGAAGCTGGTGGGATTGCCGACCGGCATGAACGGCCTGATTTATGTGGCCAACACCGATTTCATGGCCAAACACAAGATTTCGCTCAATACCCGTTGGGACTGGGATAAGCTGGTGGAAGTCGGCGCGAAGGTCCACCGTCAAAACAGCAACGATTATCTCTTGGACATGGACCTGACCCAGATTCAACAGATGATCATCATGCACGTCAAACAGCATACCGGCGCCAAGTACTGGATCAATGCCGACTATACCCCCGGCTTTGACAAAGCCGGCCTGGCCGCGGCCTTCGCCTACTATCAAAAACTCCAATCCAGCGGCGCCATCTTGCCGCTCAAGGATTCAATCCTTTTCAACCTAAAGTCCGAGCAGAACCCGAGATGGGCCAATGGCCAGATCGGCATCAATCAGATTTACGTCTCGACCATCGCCCAATACTATCTCGACGGCAAAATGAAGCTCGAAGCGATGCTGCCCGCGCTGATGAGAGGCGCCAAGATCTCCGGCATCACCGTCCGGCCTTCGCAATTGCTGGTCATCAACAAAAAATCGGGCAATGCCAAAGAAGCCGCCCACTTCCTGAACTGGTTCTTCAATAGCAAAGAGGCGGCCGTCGCCCTCAAGACCGAACGGGGCATCCCCGCCACCACCTCGGCCATCAAGACGCTGGAACAGAATAAGCTCCTCGATTCCAACATGGCCAAAGGGATCAACCTGGCGGTGAAGAACGCCGGTCCTCCCGAGAACGACCTTTCCACCAACAAAGAGCTGACCACCACTTTCGAGGAGTACATCCAGCTGGTGGGCTATAACAAACTCTCCCCGGACGAAGCTGCGACCCAGATGCTGCGGGACACCCGGGCCAAGTTGGCGGAGCTGAAGTCGCAACGGTAAGCTTTTCCCCCTAAGTCAAGCAGTCGTTTCAAAGGATAGGTGCTGTCTCCGTCAATGCTGACAGCACCTATCTTATAAAATGCCAAAACGGTAGCCAAAGATTCAACCATCCTCTCCGGATGGAAACACCCGACAAACCCCCGGAGCCCAAGAAAGCCCTGCCGTGAAGTATTCGGTAGCAGCGGCAGCGACCTGAGGAACACCTCAACTCCGGATCAAGAAAATAGGCCGCAAGCCCCAGGGCTGCAACCTATTTGGAAATGGAGCAAAGCGATGAGTTTAGCAAATGCCGGCAAAAGCAAGGTAAAAAAGGCGCACCAGTACATCGGCTTGGCCTATATCGCGCCGTGGCTGATCGGTTTCCTGACGTTACAACTCTACCCGTTTCTGATTTCGTTCTGGTACTCGCTGACCGACTTGAATCTGTTCCGCGAGCCCCGTTTTATCGGCCTCGACAACTTCATCCAGATGTTCACCGCCAACGCGGATTTCTGGCAGTCTTTCAGGGTGACTTTCATCTATGTTCTGGCCGCCGTTCCCGCTAAAATCGCGTTTGCCTTGATCGTGGCCATGATTATGAACCAAAAGCTGCGCGGGATCAATTTTTTCCGGACCGTCTATTATCTCCCGTCGATCCTCGGCGGCAGCGTGGCCCTGGCGATCCTCTGGAAACTGCTGTTCATGAGCGAGGGCGTGGTCAATCATTACCTGTCCTTCCTCGGAATTCCCGGCCACAATTGGCTGGGCGATCCGGGTATGGCGCTCACCACCATCAGCCTGCTCCAGGTCTGGCAGTTCGGCTCCTCGATGGTCCTGTTCCTGGCGGGCTTGAAACAGATCCCCGCCGAACTGTACGAGGCGGGCCGGGTGGACGGCGCCTCCCGGCTGCGAATGTTCTTCCACATCACCATTCCGCAGTTGACGCCGATTATCCTGTTTAACCTGATTATGCAGATGGTGAACGCGTTCCAGGAATTCACCGCCGCCTTCGTCATCACCAACGGCGGACCGTTGAAATCCACTTATCTCTACGGTTATATGATCTACCAGTACGGCTTCGATTATCTCAAGATGGGATACGCCTCGGCCTTATCCTGGGTCCTCTTTATCGTGATCATGATCTTTACCGTGGTGATCTTTAAGTCCTCCTCCATGTGGGTCCATTATGAAGATGCGGGTGATTTTTAATGCAGAAAAAAATAGTAGCCACCGCAACCACTTATATTCTCATCAGCCTGCTGGGTTTGCTGATGATCTACCCGTTACTCTGGTTGGTCAGCGGTTCTTTCAAGTCGAACGCTGAGATTTTCAACTCCTTTCAACTGATTCCTTCCCGAATCAATTTCGACGCGTATATCCGGGGCTGGGTCGGGTTGGGCCAACAGACCTACAGCAACTTTTTTATAAACACCATCAAGATGGTGGTGCCGTCGGTCTTCTTCTGCCTGCTCTCCAGTTTTCTGACGGCCTACGGCTTTTCGCGGTTCCGCTTTCCGTTCAAAAAGCCCTTGTTCGCGCTGATGATCGCCACGTTGATGCTGCCCAAGACGGTCATCATCATCCCCCGCTACATGATCTTCAAGAACCTGGGCTGGCTGGACACTTTTCTGCCGTTTTACGCGCCGGAGCTCCTGGCGACACAGTCCTTCTTCATCTTCATGCTGGTCCAATTCATGCGGGGGCTCCCGCGCGAGCTGGATGAATCGGCGGAGATCGACGGCTGCAACAGCTTCCAGATTCTCTACCGAATCCTGTTGCCCCTGGCCAAGCCGGCGCTCTTTTCCGCCGCCATCTTCGATTTCATCTGGGCCTGGAACGACTTTTTCAACCCATTGATCTATATCAGCAGCGTCGCCAAATATCCACTGGCCCTGGGGCTGCGGATCGACCTCGACGTCGGAGCGGCGGTCAGCTGGGACAAGGTGATGGCTATGTCGGTGGTGACCATGCTGCCTCCGATCCTGATCTTCTTCTTCGCCCAGAAATATTTCGTGGAAGGCATCGCCACCACCGGCTTAAAAGGTTGACCTTCGAATAAACTTGGAAATGTGAGGCGCAGAAACATGAAGTTTGATAACAGGAAAGTAACCGACATCCGTATCGCCTACATCGGCGGCGGCTCGCGGCTTTGGGCCTGGAATCTCATCTCCGACATGGCTTTGGAAGAAGCGCTGGGCGGATCGGTCCGGCTGTACGACATCGATTTTGAAGCCGCTAAGGAGAACGAGGTCTTCGGCAACGAGCTGTCAGAGCGGCCCGAGGCCAAGGGAAAATGGCGTTATGAAGCGGTCAATACCCTAAAGGAGGCCCTGACCGGCGCCGACTTCGTGATCATCTCCATTCAGCCGGCGACTTTCAAAGAGATGGCCTCCGATGTCCATCTCCCCGAAAAGTACGGCATCTACCAAGCGGTGGGCGACACTGTCGGACCGGGCGGCCTGGTCCGGGCGCTCCGCACCATCCCCGCCTATGTCGAATTCGCCAACGCCATCCGGGACTACGCTCCCCAGGCTTGGGTCATCAATTACACCAATCCGATGACGCTTTGCACCCGGACCCTGTACGAAGTCTTCCCCCGGATTAAGGCTTTCGGCTGTTGCCACGAGGTCTTCGGCACCCAGAAACTCCTGGCCGCGATGCTCCAGGAGATGAATCTCGCCAGCGTCAGCCGCAGCGAGATCAAGACCAACGTGCTGGGCATCAACCATTTCACCTGGATCGACCAGGCCCATTGCCAGGGCATGGACCTCTTCCCGCTCTACCGGGAGTTCGCCGACAAGTATTACGAGTCGGGCTTCCGAATCCCCGGCGAGGAGGAATGGGACGCGACCCCCTTCCGCTTCGCCCACCGGATCAAATTCGACCTCTTCAAGCGCTACGGCATCATCGCCGCCGCCGGCGACCGGCATCTGGCGGAATTCCTGCCGCCATGGTATCTGAAAGATCCCGCGACCGTGAAACGCTGGAAGTTCAACCTGACCACGGTCGATTTCCGCATCAAGCGGTTCGAGGAATTCAACGAACGGCGCAAACGAATCATCGCCGGCCAGGAAGTTTTCCCATTGGAATCCTCCGGCGAGGAAGGGATCAAACAGATCAAAGCCCTGGTCGGTCTGGAAGAGCTGGTGACCAACATCAACTTCCCCAACCGCGGCCAGATGGAAGGGGTGCCCGATGGCGCGGTGGTGGAGACCAACGCCCACCTCTCGGACAATTCGGTCAAACCGGTCGTTTCCGGGAGATTGCCGGATGATGTCCAAAGCCTGGTGGCCCGGCATATCTATAATCAGGAGACCATTCTGCAAGCGGGTATCCGCAAGGATGCCGACCTGGCCTTCCGCGCCTTTATCAACGACCCGCTGGTCAATATCGACATCAGCAGCGCGAAAGAGCTTTTCCAGCAGATGCTGTGGAACACCCGGGAGTACCTGCCGGGCTGGAATCTTTGAAGAAGGCGAATTTTTTGCGAGGAACGATGAAAACCAGAGCGGCGGACCGCTCTGGTTTTCATTTCCATCCGCGGACGGCGGTCATGGTTTAAAAACCGGTTTTTCCAGCGGCGGACCCAGCCGGCCGATCCAAGGGTCGAATTCGGGATAAACATTCCAACCGCGCCGTACATCGGGGTGGTTCTCAAAGTACCGGTCCAACGCGGCGTTCCAGGTCTGATCCAGTTTTTTCAGTTCAGCTCTGGGGTCTCCGCCCCGGGTCAAAAGTCTCCGCAAGACGAGGAAGGGATTGTCAGCCGGAGCTTTCCAACCTGGCAGATTCGGGTAGGTTGCGATATAATCCTGATTCAAGCTATCGACGAACGCTCGAAACCCCTTCGAGGCCGGCATCCTTTTGACATACTTGCCCACGGAGGGGTCGGGATCGATGCACGCGCCCCGCTCGTAAAACTTGGCGCGGATCTCATAGCGGTTGAACCACTTCACGACTTCCCAGGCCTCGTATTTATGGCGACTCTGGCCGTTGATGCTCCAATGGCCGCCGATCATCATCGCCCGGGGTTTGCCGTGGAACTTGCCGTCGTAGGTCGGAATCGACGCGACCCCCCAGTCGCACTTGGCGGGAAACTGCTCGTTCAGAATCCCCACATCCCAGGCCTCGCCCATGAACATCCCGATCCGGCCTTCCGCGAACTGCGCCCGCAGCGCGTCATTGCTCAAACCGGCCGCCCCGGGAAACAGCGAACGGTCTTTCTCCAGGTCCAACAGCAGTTGAAAAACCCGGCCGTAGCCCTGAATGGCCCAGCGGCCGTTCTGCCAGTCCCAATACGCCCGGTCGCCGTTGGCCTCCGCCCATTGTCCGGGCATCCACTCCAGCCACCAGGAATCTCCGCCGCAAAAAGCGAAGCCATAGATCCGGCCCTTCCCGGCGGCGGTGATCTGCCGGGCGACCGCCCGTAATTCGGCGTAAGAGGCTGGCGGCCGTTCCGGATCGCGGCCGATCAGCCGGAAGAGATCCTTGTTATAGATCAGCCGGGAGTTGATCACCTGCGCCGGAATGGCGATCACCCGGCCCCGGTAGGTGGTCACTCCTTCCATCCAGTACCAAGGGGGCCATTGCTTCTTCCATTCCCGAAAACCGGGGAGATCGTCAAACCAGGTCTGCGCCCCGGCCTTGAAAGGATCGGGATAGCCGGTGATGAAGTTGCTGCTGTAAAGGTCCGGACCTTCGCCGGACTTCTGGGCCTCCTGAAAGATCTGCGAGGAATCGTCCCCCAGGATCCGCAGGTATAATTGGATGCCCTTCTTCCGGCCAGTACCGGCGTTGAATTCGTTCACCAAATATTTGAGGAGATTCGCCATATGGCGGTGGTGCGACCACATCGTCAGCTTCACTTCGGGCTGCGGCGCCGCCCAGGCCAGGGCTTGGGCCGGCAGCAGCAGGGCCAGCAGCAGCCAGCGCCACCGGCCTTGGAATGGTTTCCTAGCGGAAAGACCCGCATCGGTCATCCTCAGATCGACCCCCTCAATATCGCCGGATTCGTCTTTCCCGGTCCAGCAAGTTTTTTTCCAACCTTTTATCTTTCATTGTATACGAAGTTATCGCAAAATAAAATACCGGACCCTTCCGGGACGGCTGTTGCTGCGGCTGCCGCCGTACGATAGCGGCATTTCATAGCAAAGAGGGCTAACGCCCACAGCGTTAGCCCCGTGATGGATGACTGATCTCAAAACCCTTATTTCTTCTTGCTCTTGGCCTGCCATTCATTCAGCTGTTTTTGGGCCTCGGCGATGATCTTGTCGATGCCGGCGGCTTTGAAGCGGGCGATCACATCCGGCAAGGTCTTGGGATCGGCGGCGCCGCAGACCAGCGGTTGCACGCCGGAGATCCAGACGTTCATGCAAGCCGAAACTTCGTTTCGGACCGGAGTGCTGTCGAAGTTGAAGCCCAGGCTCTTGGCAGAGGTGGAAGAAGCGTTAAACTTCTTGAAGGCGTCCCATTTCTTCTGGTTCTCGCCCTTCCAGAAATAGTTCAGGTACTGGTTCCCGAACATCCAGGGAGTGCCCGGTTTGTACCCGGAATTCTGGGCGGTGACGCCCGGGGCGTAGTCGATGACGTTGGCGGATACCTTCACATAGTGCTTGCCTTGGATACCGAAGTTGATCAGGTTGTTCAGATACTTGTCGGTATTGAACAGCTCCAGGAACCTCAGCGCCAGAGCCGGGTTCTTTGAGGTCTTGGAGATGGCCTGCATCGAACCGGTGCAATCGCGGGTCTGGACGACCGGGTTGGTCAGCTCCACCTGGACGCAGGGAATGCCCCAGGAAGCGGCCCGTTCCTCATCGGCAAACGGTTTCAGGGATTCGATCTTGCTGAAAACCTTGCCGGCTTTGATGTCGGTGACGAACTCGGTGACGGTGGCGGCGTCGGCCGGAACGTAACCGGCTTGATACCATTTGCGCGCCAATTCCAGGTAATCCTTGAACTCCTTGGTCTCCAGCAGATTGAAGACCTTCATATCCTTGCTGTCGTTATAGAGCGCGGCCGGGATATAGTCGTCGGCGAACCGGTCATAGTCGAGGATCCGCATGGCATTCTCATTGCCGAGGTTTTGGAAGGGGATGATGCCCGGCTCCTTCTCCTTGATCACCTTCAGCATCGGCTCGATGTCCTTCAGCGTTTTAATGCTGGAGATATCGAATTTATATTTGTCGATAAAATTCTTGTTGATCCAGAAGCCCCATTGGTGCGCCAATTCCTTGTTGGCCGGAATGGCGTAGTTGCGGCCATCAATCGCCGAACCGGAGATGAACGCCGGATGCAGCTGAGCCCGGGATTTGGGGGCGTACTTCTTCCAGAGGTCGGTGATGTCCAGGAACGCGCCGCGGGCGACGTTCACCTTGTAGAGATTGGCCCAGGAAGCGGTGAAGCAGATATCGTACGGTTCGCCGGAAGCGATAATGGTCCGCAAGCGGTTGTCGTACTCATCGCCCCAGGTGTAGCATTGGAGCTTCAGCGTGGCCCGGAGCCCTTTCTTTTGAATGTACTTGCTGGCCGCGTCCTCGATCAGCTTCACATCCGGTTGCTGGCCGTTGCCGATGAAATACCACTTGATCTCATACGGCGCGGCTGCGAAGGCACTGGCTCCCAGAATAAATACTCCGACCAACAGCAACAAGGCGAGCATTCTATGGATGCGCTTCATGAAAAAATTCCTCCCTTTCGGTTTTTTATCGCTACACCGGATGATGACGACCGCCCCCAGCGCAGGGATGCAACCGCCGGAATCGCTGAATCCATCGAACCGGCGGTCGGATTCCGGAGCGGGACGCCGCCCAACGGTCCGGTTTTAGCCCTTGATAGCGCCGACCGTCAAACCTTTCACGAAATACTTCTGGAAGAACGGGAAGGTAATGACGATGGGCAGGACGCTGATGACCACCATCGCCATCCGGGCGGCCTCCGACGGCATGGTCGCCATGATATCCCCGGCCCGGCCCCCGATATTGCTGGAATTCTGCATTAAATATTGCATCGAGGTCTGGACCTGATACAACAGATAGGCCAGCGGGACCAGCTTAGGATCGTTGATATATAGCGCGGCCAGGAACCAGTCGTTCCAGTATTGCAACATGGCGAACAGGCCGATGGTGGCGATGCCCGGCAAAGCCAGCGGGAAGACGATCCGGAAGAAAGCCATGAATTCCCCGGCGCCGTCGATCTTCGCCGATTCGATCAGGGAGTCCGGGATATTGGTCCGGTAAAAAGTGCGCAGGATGATGACCCAGAAGGCATTCATCAAGTACGGGAAGATCAAGCCCCAGAGGTTATCCTTCAAATGCAGGACATTGACCCCGATCAGATAGGTCGATACCAGTCCGCCGTTGAAAAGCATGGTAAAGATCAGGAAGAAGGTGAAAAAATTCTTATACTTAAAATCCTTGCGGGAGATGGGGAAGGCGTACAGTGCCATCACCACCACGCTGAGGGCCGTCCCGATCACCGTGACCAGGATGGTGATAATGTAGGCGGTGATCACCTGATTACCCATGGAGATGATGAACTGGTAGGCAAAAGCGCTCAGTTTCTGCGGCCAAAAACTATAGCCGTTGATGGCCAGCATCCGCTCATCGGTGAATGAAACCGCGATCACCAGCAGCAGCGGCACGATACAGAGCAGCGAATAACAGAGCAGGATGGCGTTGAGGATGAAATTGGACTTGGGGGAGATGCTGTTCAGCCGGTTCAGTTCGGTCTTGGTTTGCTTGCCCATGCGGTTACCTCCTAAAGGATGAGTCCAAAGGGAAAGTCGAAAGTTCAAGGTCGAAAGTTCAAAGTCAAGGGTCCAAGGTCGAAAGTTCAAGGTCGAAAGTTCAAGGTCAAGGATCCAAGGTCGAAGGTCCAAAGTCAAAAGTCCCAGGTATAAAGTCCCCCAGCGCCGGTTCCCTTCCTTTACTTGTACACTTTTGACCTTATGACTTTTTAACTTTTAACTTTGGACTTTAGACTTTTAGACTTTGGACGGATTCCTTACGACTATCAATTGCTTTCAAAATATACTCGATTCGGGGTCGATCTTCTTTACGGCCAGGTTCGCCAGGACGATGGTGATGAATCCCACCACCGACTGGTAGAGCGCGGCAGCCGAGGACATTCCGATATCACCCATGCGGATCAGGGTATTGTACACATAAACATCGATAGTCTGGGTGACGGGGTAGAGCAGCCCCGAATTGCGCGGCACCAGGAAGAACAGTCCCAAGTCGGTGTTGAAGATCCGGCCGACGAAGACCAGAAACATCACGATGATCACCGGCATGATCTGGGGCAGCGTGATGTGGGTGATCTGGTGCCAGCGCCCGGCGCCGTCGATCCGCGCCGCCTCGTACAGTTCCTGGTCGATGGCCATGATCGAGGCCAGATAGATGATACAGTTGTTGCCGATCCACTTCCACCCGTTGACCAGCACGATAATCAGCGGCCAGTACCGGGTCTCGTTGTACCAGGAGACCGGCGGAATCCCGAAGAACTTGAAGATCGTCATGTTAATGAAGCCCTTATCCGGACTGATGTAGGCATAGACCAGATAGGTGAAGACGATCCAGGAGAGGAAGTACGGCAGGAACATGGCGCTTTGATAGAACTTGGCCAGTTTGCGGCTGAAGATCTCGTTGAGCATGATCGCGAAGGCGATCGCGATGACGGTACAGGAGAAGATGAAGGCCAGATTGTATAATAGCGTGTTGCGAATAATCGTATAGGCGTCCGGCGAGCGGAACAAAAATTCAAAATTCTTCAAACCCACCCATTCGCTCTTGAACAGGCTGATGATGAAGTTGCCGTCGGAGAAGTAGAAATTTTTAAATGCAACGATCGAGCCGAACATCGGCAGATAATTGTATAGGAACAGCACCAACGCCCCGGGCAGCAACATCAGAAACAAGGCCTTGTTCTTCTTCAACTCGTACCAAAATCCGCTCATCTTTGGAACACCGATATTCATCATGGATGTTTCCAATTTGTTCACATTGCTTCGCTCCCATCTCTACAAAGTTGCGCGCCGCCGCCAAATCCACCTTGCCTTTTATCAAGCTTGCGGCATATTCCCGTGTTTCATTTCCGTTTCATCCATTACGGAAGACTTAAATCGGTTTTAATTCCAAGTTAATTATGACACAGAATAAAAAAACGCCTAGGCGGAAATTTCCTAGGCGTTTTGAATGAAATGGCGACCGGTAAGTTACGCGATGTTGAGATTTTCTCGACAACGCAATATAACCTCAGCGGTGGTGCCGCCACCGGGCTTGCTGCGCAGATTGATGTAACCGCGATGCGCCTTGACGACGCGGTGGCAATAGGTCAGACCCAGTCCCCAGTTAGTCTTGGCCGGCTTGGTGGTGAAAAAGGGCCGGAATACCTTGTGCAGATTCTCCTTGGGGATCCCCGGCCCGTTATCGGTGATCCGGACGCAACCCCATTCATACTCGCGGCTGATCTCGATGACCAATTTTTGCGGCTCCCCGCCCTCCGGGCGGCCCGCCATGGCGTCCAGGGCGTTCTGGATCAAGTTTTCCAACACTTTGAGCAGATTCTCGTGGTCTCCCCACACCCATATCTTGCCATTGGCGTACCGTTTGGACAGAATAATGTCGTCCATGGCCTGGCAGCAATGGCAGTTATGCAGCGCCTGTTCAACCAGTTCCTGCAGGGACAGCCATTGCGGATTGACTTGCAGCCGTTTGGCCTGGGCATGCAGTTTATCCAGGCCGGTCAGGGCGTCCTGGCAAACATCCATGGCGGAGCGGATCTGGTGCCGCGCCTTGGCGACCGGCTCGCCCGCCACCCCTTCCAGTTGCAACTGGGCCATATTCATCGCCATCTGCGCCGCCAGAAACTGGTTCTTGAAAGAATGCAACGCCAGGCGGACCGCTTGATTGGCCAGATTGATCTGCTGTTCCAGCTGCCCCGCGCCGATCCGCCAAGTCCCCAGGAAGCCGTAGCGGAGGATCGCCAGGAGCACCATGCTCATGACGATCATCGTCGCCAGGGGGACGGCCTTCAGATAGACCGAATCGAAGACCGGGTATTTGGAGCCGGTCGGCAACAGTGAGGTGGCCATGGTATAGGCATTCAGAACCGTTCCCCGGCCCAGGCAGAAGAGGAGCAGGAAAAAGACGCTCAGGATGAAGCTGCCGATGCCCACACACAGTGCCTGGACCCGTTTCTGCACAATCGTCGAATGAAAAAAGACCGTCAGAATGCGTTGCACCGCCCAGACCAGGGTGAAGATCATAAGGGCCAACGCCACCAGGTCGATGAGGGATAGTTGCTGCTCCCAGCGGCCGCGGGCCGCCGGATCGTTCAATAGCATGGCTCCTCTCATATAGACCGCGTAAAGGTGTTCGGGATCGTAATTCCAGAAGAGAAACGCGTCCACCAGGCAGAACACCCCCAGGACGAAGGCGTCGCCAAAGCTCCAGCGTTCAAAGGAGTAAGAAAAGGCGAAACCCACCACAGCAACGATGAAGCCGATGGCGCTCCACAACCGGAAACGCATGAACTCATAGAGCGACAGATTCTCCAGCAAGCGCCAGGCCCAGTTGGGCTGGTCCAGGGGCAGGCTGAAGATCCCGTCCAGCTGGTAATTGCCGAAGCGGGGGATCAGTCCGGCCAATCCCAGAATGCAACACCCGAAGGTGAACAGGATCAGGCTCAGCCAGACCGCTTGATACCCGCGCAAGATGCGGCCGATGATAAACAGCGCAAAGATCAGGAAAATCATTGCAATGAAAAGCACGGCCGTTCCTCCTATAAAGAGCGGTGCCGGTAACCGATTTCGCAATTTACAGCCGGCGGCGGCGCAAGAGTCCAGCGCCCGCCGCCGCTTCTTTCTATCTGCAATGACATGAATCCTAAGATTCGAATCGGATCATTGCATATAGTATAATTGAAAAATTTTCCTTTGAAAAGATTGGATCTCGAAGAGCCGACGCCCGGATGCCGCCTCGAACTTTCGGGCGAGCGGCTCAGGCATGGGAAGGCGTCGTCGGCTCTCAGCCGCTTCCCAAACCACCTCCAGCGGACCGGTCTTCCCGGCGCGAATCCATATCACTGTCATTGTAATCAAAAATCTCCGGCGATGCTCGCCAGAGATTGCGATGGACTTCTCAAAAATTGCTTTTTCGAAGGAGAACGGGCCCATCCGTCCGCTCTTCCTTCCCGCTTATTCCGTTTCCAAAAACCGTTTCCGGTATTGGCTGGGAGAACATCCTTTGAGCTGTTTAAAGACCCGGTTGAAGCTTTGGATGCTGTCGAATCCCGATTGCAGCGCGATATCGATCACCGGCTCGGTGGTCGTTCCCAAGGAACGGGCGGCCCTGGCGATCCGGTAATGATGAAGGTACTGCAGAAACGTCATGCCGGTCGCATCTTTAAAAAACCGCGTGAAATGAAAGACGCTGAAGCCGGCGGCGGCGGCCGCTTCCGCCAGTTGGACGGGTTCGGCGTAATGGGCGGCGACAAACCGGAATACCAGCTCCAAACGTTCCAGCTGTTTCCAATGTTTATCGCTTTCCAGCCGGGAGTGACGCTCCAGGGGAACCCGCCGGATTAAACCGGTGTACAGATCACACAGCCGGGCCATCATCGCAATTTTGTAGCCGGCCTCCCGCGCGGTATATTCCCGGTCCAACGCCAGGATCTGCTCCTCCAAATCGCGATGGAGCGCCGCCGCTTCGCCAAAATCGAAGACGCCGGACGCCGGCCCCCGGATGAGCGGCACCTGCCAGCGGTATTCCTGAAACTCTGGCGAAATGCTCTCCAACATCGCCAGGTCGAAATGGATAATGATCTTGCGGATGGCGCCGGAGTGCGGCAGAAAGTAATGGACTTCGCCCTTGCCCGCCAGGAAGATGTCGCGGGAGCGCAGCGTGTAGATGCGGCTATTCAGGCCCATATCCACCATGCCTTCCAGGACATAGACGATCTCCAGCTCTTTGTGCCAGTGCGGCGGAAATTCGCTTTCGTCGTCGATGAACATGTTGAACGGAAATTGCTGATCCACCAAGTTCTTTTGTTGCGTCGCTTCCAAACGGTACCGCCCCATCGTTACGAATCGGAGCCCATAGGACCGGCACGGACCCGGACGCTCCCAAGTCCATTAAATCACAAATCCCGGCCGGTGTTAAGACTGAGGTTTCGCAGCGGCCAAACTCCCGATCCATTCGGTGGCCTTTAATACCTTGGCGAAGCGCGACGCCTGAGTCACCAGGATCGCCCGGTGCAGTTCCTCAGCGGTCACGCTGCCGGCCGAATTGGCGAAAGCCAGGGTCCCGGTGGCGTCAGCCAGGAATTCCACCCGGTAGCCCAGGTGAAAAGCCTGCCTGGACGCGGTATCGCAGCACATCTGGGTCATGTAGCCGCAGATCGTCACCGTGTCCGCCCCCTCGTCGCGCAGGATGGCTTCGAGGCCGGTTCCGGTAAAGCTGCCGGGCAGATGCTTCTCAATGCGGTAATTCACCGCTCTGGCCGCCAACTCCGGATGCAGCTCCCAGCCGGAGCTGCCTTTGCGGAAGGTGGCCGCCTGGGGATCCCTGGAAGTATGCTGTATGACGATCACCGGAATGTGGTTCGCCCGGGCCGCATCGACCGCTTGCAGAATATTGGCCAAACTTCCCTCGGGGTAGGTAACCAGCCGCTTTTCGCTAAAATACTCATTCTGGACATCGATCACCAACAAAGCGCGTTTCATCGACTGCTCGCTCCTTTTTCACTATTTTTCCGTTGGCTCCGGTGTTATACTTATTCTAACGGAAAAGGCGCTTGGACCGCCCAAGAATGCGGGAAGAAAGACTTGGCTGATGAAAGGATGGCCGGACCGATGCTTGATAAAACCGATCGGGAGATCATCGGGTGTCTGAAGGAAGATGCCAAGCTGCAGCTGCGGGAGATCGGCGAGCGGGTCCACCTGACCGGTCAGGCGGTGGCCAACCGGATCCAGCGGCTGGAGCGTCAGGGAATCATCAAGGGGTATACGGCGGTGCTGGACGAGAACAAGCTGGGGATGGGCATCACGGCATATATCACCGTCTTCATGAAGACCGCCGATCACCGCTCCTTGCAGCAATTCCTGCAAGCCAGCCCCGGCGTCAGCGAGGCCCACCGGATCAGCGGCGACGGCTGTTACCTGCTGAAAGCGGCGTTCGCTACGGAACAGGAGCTGAACCAGCTCCTCGATCAGCTCCTGCAATTCGGCAATTACCGGCTCAGTATCAGCATCGGGAAGATCAGATAATAGCTATTGGAAGATCCGGAGCGCCCGGGCCAGCGTCCCGGCGTCGCCGAACGAACCCGCCTTGGTGACGAGCGGCAGTCCCGCGAACGGGCCGCCCCGCAAACTGCCGAGGCAGACTCCGGGAGCAAGCTCGGCTCGGACCGCCAAGCCCCAGCCGTCCAGCGCCGCCACGGCGGCGGCCGCGATATCCCCGCCGCTCAGGTAGAACGCCTTGAATCGCCCGGTCTCCGCCAGCTTCCGGGCGACCGCTCCCAAGCCGGCGGCCAGCGCCGAGGCGTCCACCGCTCCCGGATCCAGCGCCGGGTCGGCATCCAGCCGGACCAGTACCCCCTTTTTGCCGGAAGCCAGCGCCTGCCCGGCCGCGGCGGCGATCCGCTCCGCCTCCGGCGGCCGCTTCCCGATGGCAGCGAGCGCAATCCGTTCCGCCTCGATCTCGGCCAGCCACGGCAGATCCGCCAGCGCCCGCTCCATCTGCAGCCGGGCGTTCCGGCTCTTGCTGCCGATTAGCGCCGCCACCGGTCCTACCAGATCCGCTTCAAAGGGAGTCGCCGGTGCCGGTCCGGGAAAGAGCCGGCGCGCCAGGGCCCCGGCCAATCCCGCCGTCCCGCAGGGCAGAATAGCGGCGGACGCCAGGCAGAGCCGGGCCAGCATATCGAGATGCTCCGCCCGGGTGGCGTCGGCCGCCACGATCCGGCAGCCGGCGGCGATCTGCTCATTCAAGGCCGCGGCCGCTCGCTCCGGTCCTCCATCGATCATGGCGAGCGGCAAGTAGCCCACCCGGTGGCGGCTGGCGGCAGCCAGCAAGGTGGGGAGGTGGGACTCCCGCACCGGCGTCACCGGGTCGGCCGCCATCTCCGTCTCATGCACCGGCACGCCGTTCAACAGCTGATAGCCGCCGGCGGTGATCCGCCCGTTCTCCGGCAGCGCCGGAGCCACCAGCGCCGTCCATCCCCTCCCCAATCCGTCCAACATCGCATCCAGCTCCGGACCGATATTGCCCCGCAGCGCCGAATCAATCTTCTTATAAAGCAGATCGCCGGCGGCCGGGCCCAACTGTTGCAGGGCGGCGCGAGTCAGCCGGTAAGCTTCCTCCCGGGGCACCCCCCGGGAATTGACGCTGAAGGCCACCGCCTGGCAGGAGTCCAGGCGCTCCTTGGGAAACAGCGGGTCGAAGAGCGTGAGCGACCGGGCCCCGGCCGCGGCGAAACGAACGATGCTGTCATTGGCCCCGGTAAAATCATCGGCGATGATCCAGACGGCCATCGTTTACGCTCCTTCGGCCAGCCCGGCCAGGCGGACCGCCAGGCGGATGGCATCGACCATGCTTTGGGCGCTGGCTGTACCCCGCCCCGCCTGGTCGAAAGCGGTGCCGTGATCCACCGAGGTCCGGATGATCGGCAGCCCCAGGGTGACATTGACCCCGGCGATGTTCATGCTTCCGCCGTCGCAGGTGAACCCGGCCAGTTTCAGCGGAATGTGTCCCTGATCGTGATACATGGCGATGGCGAAGTCGTAGATCCCGCTGCGCGCCTTGACGAAAACGGTGTCCGGCGGTACCGGCCCTTCCACCGCGATCCCCTCGGCGGCGGCCCGTTCGATGGCGGGGATGATCTCCCGCAGTTCCTCGTCGCCGAAGAGCCCGCCCTCGCCCGAGTGGGGATTCAATCCGGCCACGCCGATCCGGATCCGGGGCAATTTCAACTGTTGGCCGGCGGCGTAGGCCAGCTTGATCACCCGGTAAACCCGTTCCCGGGTGACCAGATCGCAGGCTTTCCGCAATGCCACATGGGTGGTGACGTGGACCACCCGGAATGAACCCTCTGCCAGCATCATGGCATAGTCGGCGGCGCCGGTGAGCCGGGCGAAGATCTCGGTATGGCCGCTGTAATGATGGCCGGCCTGATTGAGCGCGGCCTTATTGAGGGGCGCGGTCACTACCGCCGCCACCTTTTGCTCCAGCGCCAGCCCGATGGCTGATTCCAGATACTGATAGGCGGCCCGGCCGGCCAGAGGCGATATCTGACCGTAAGGAATCAAGGCCGGATCGGCATTCCCCAGATCCAACACTGTAATGCTCCCCGCCTCGGGCTCAACCCCGTCGAGCGCGGCCACGCTTTTGACGGGCATCGCCAGTCCGCAGACGGCTACTGCCTGCCGGATAAACCGGCTGTCCCCGATCACCAGGAGCCCGGCCGGAAGTTTGCCCGCCAGTTCCTGCAGCGCTTTCACGGTTACCTCGGCGCCGACCCCGGCCGGGTCGCCCATGGTCACGGCAATCCATTGTTGTTTCATCTGTTGTTTCATCTTCACTCACCCGTCCGTCGATTTTTTCGCCAGAAGCTTCCGGTAGAGGGCCAGCGCGTCGACTGCGGTTAACGGCCTGGGATTGTTGGCCAGCAGCCGTTCCTGCTTCATGGCCTCGGCAGCCAGCTCCGGCAGGCATTCCGCTTCGATGCCCACTTCGTCCAGGGTCTGCGGCACCGGCAAGGTATGGACATATTCGAAGGTCAAGTCCACGATGTCAGCGGCGCTCTCCAGCGGTTTCACGCTCTGGAGGTATGGCGCCAACGCCATCAGCCGCTCGGCGCAGGCCGGCAGATTGTACTCCAGGATCCAGGGCAGCAGCATGCCGTTGGCCACGCCGTGGGGCACGCCCCGCTTGCCCAGCGGGTAGGATAAGGCATGGACCGCCGTGGTGCCGGCGATGGTCAACGCCAAACCGCCCAGGAAGCTGCCCAACAGCATGGCGCCGCGAACTTCCAGGTCGGCGCCGTCCGCCACCGCCGCTTCGATATTCTCGCTCAGCAGTTTGATGCCATGATAGGAGTAAGCCAGACTGAATGGATTGGCATGGACCGAGAGCGCGGACTCGACGCAGTGGCAGAGCGCGTCCATTCCGGTGCTGGCGGTGATGGCCGCCGGCAATGACAACGTCAGCTCGGCATCGAGCACCACCCAATCGGGGATCAGTTCCTTGCTGATTACCGCTTTTTTGACGCCGTCGGCGCTGTCCTTGACGATACTGTTGGGCGTCGCCTCCGATCCCGTCCCGGCGGTGGTGGGGATCAGCCCCATCCGGGTGCGGCGCGGGCCGAGCAGGTCTTTGCCGAAGACCTCGGCCACGGTTTCACGGGAGCCATGTAAAGCCGCCACCACTTTGGCCGTGTCCAGCGCGCTGCCGCCGCCGAGTCCGATCACCAGATCGTAACGGCTGCGGCGGCTGAATTCCAGCGCCGCATCCACCATCGCCGAGGTCGGCTCGCCGCTCAGTTCCCCGTAGATATCGGCTTTGGGAAACAGCCGGGTGATTTTGGCGATATTTTCGGTATGTAACAAGCCCCGGTCGGTGATGATCAAGACCTTCCCGGCTTCCCGATCCCACTCCAGCCGCGCCAGGGCGCCGGCACCGACCATCACTTGGGCCGGAAAGGCATTATTGATAAGATAAAAATCCATGGTCTGTTCTCCTTTGCCACGTCAATCGGACGGACCGGCATTCCGGGCCGGCCGCCGGCCTGATGCAGGGGGAACCCTGCACCGACTATCGCACCCCTTGATAATATTGCTCCAAGGTCCTGCGGATCTCCGCCTCCGCCTTCGCGCTCAACCCCGAAAACGGCCTCCGGCAGGGGCCCACCGGATAACCCAGCAGGTTGGCGGCTTTTTTGACCACCGTGTTGGGATTGCCCAATTTCAGACAGTCCCGGATCGGCCGGATCGAATCCTGAACCTGCTTCGCCCCAGCGAAATCCCCTTGCCGCCACAACTCATAGATCCGGGCCATGGTCGCCGGGAACAGATTGGCGATCCCCGAGATTCCTCCCGTCCCGCCCGCCTGGAGGGTCCAGAGGATCAGCGAGTCATTGCCCGAAAGCACCGCGAACCGGCCGGGAGCGGTGGACTCCAGGTAGCGCAGGATATTGTCGAAATTGCCGCTGCTGTCCTTCACCCCGACGATGTTGGGGAGCTCCGCCAGCCTGGCCACGGTGGTGTAATCAATGGCGTTGCCGGTCCGGGCCGGGATGTTGTACAGCACGATCGGCAACCCCACCGCCTCAGCCACGCTTTTAAAATGTTCATACAACTCATCCTGGGAGAGCGCCGCGAAATACGGCGTGATCACCGACAGGGCGTCCACGCCCAGGGCCGCGGCCTTCCGGGACAGCTCGATCGTCTCGCCGGTCCCGACGCAGCCGGTTCCGGCATACACCGGCAGCCTGCCCCGGTTCTCCGCCACCACGATCCGGATGACCGCCAGTTTCTCGTCCCGGCTCAGGATATAGCTTTCGCCGTTGGTGCCCAGACAGAACAGGCCGTGGACTCCAGCGGCGATCTGCCGGTTCACTTGTGCCCGCAACTCGGCTTCGTTGATGGTTTCATCCTCGTTCAGCGGCGTAACCAACGCCGCAATGATGCCTTCCGGTTTGAACATGTCTTTCTCCACCTTCCGGTTCCAAAGATTTCTCCGAAAAAACGGCCCGTTTCAAGCCCGGGCAATAGTCCGCCATTGGTCGACGCCGTCCGCCGTCCGGCGCAATTCGATGGAACACTGCCAGTCTTTACTCGGGGACGGATAATCGCTGCGGCAATGCGAGCCGCGGGATTCGCAGCGCAGCCTGGCGCCGCGGACCATCAGCCAAGCGGCTAAGACGCTCTGGCGCGCCAGGGTATCGGGCTTCGCTTCCAGAAGCTTCAGGATGTCCCGCAGCTGCCGCTCGCCCTCGGCCAGCCGGCTGCCATGGCGCTCCGCGCCGAGGACCTCGCCGACGATCTGACGCACTTGCGGAATGAGCTGACGCCGGAGTTCGGGACGATGCTGGAAGGCTGGCGCCGGTCCGCCGCAAGCCTTGTGATGAGGCGGGAAATCCCTCCGCAGCACGCCTTCGGCTCCCAAGATCCCCGAGGCCAAAGCCTGGCTGGCGGCGTTCCCGGCCATCCGGCAAGCGCCATGCATGCCGCCCATGGCCTCGCCCACCGCGAACAGGCCGGCCACGGACGTCTGATAGTCGGAATCCACCCTCAGGCCACCGGAATGACTGTGGGCCATCGGACCTACCTCCAGCAAATCCCGGGCCGGATTCAGGCCGGCCTGGACGATCCGGTTGTAAAACCAGGGATACCCTTGCAGCACCGTCGTCGGAATATGCCGCAGATCAACGTAGACTCCGCCGTGGGGCGATCCCTTGCCGGCGGCCAGCTCTTTCCGGATCGCCTGGTTGATCAGAGATTTCGGGCTGCCCGCCTCTCCCTGGGGTCGCTGTTGCAACAGGAAGCGTTCGCCCGCATGGTTCAGCAAATGGGCTCCCTCTCCCAGCATCGCGGTGGGGCAGGGTTCGCCCCTGGCCGCGGCCGGCCAGTAAAGGACCATCGGCTCGAACTCCAGAAACTCCAGGTCGATGAGCCCGGCACCCGCTTCATAGGCCATCGCCAGCCCCCGACCGTCGATGTCCCCCGGATAGGTGGACTCGGGAAAAAGATTTCCGCAGCCGCCCCAGGCGGCGATGACTGCCGGAGCGTACAACTCGCGGCAATGCGAGCCGGCTTCATCAGTCACGGCAATTCCGTAAACCGAACCATCTGCCACCAGCAGCTGAACGCAGCGGGTTTGCGAATAAAAAGTCACGCCGGCCGCGGCGAGAGCCGCGCCCAGCTTGGCGACGATCTGCTCACCCAATAAACCCGAGGTTTGACAGAGCGAGCGCGGATAGCGGGAACCGGAGGCATGCCTCCGGCGCGGTTGCCCGTCCTCCGTGGCAAACTCAACCCCCCAACGCATCAACAGGTCGACGCCGCGGAGCACGGCTTGGCACATCTCCTCCACTAGCAGCCGGTCATTGATCTCATAGCCCGCCGCCAACATATCCCGGGCGTGTTGGGCGACAGTATCGCCCCACGGGTTGGGAGCGACCACCGCGTTCATGGCCGCTACATACGGACTCCCGCCCACCCCCAGACTCACCACGGCGATCCTCTTCTCGCCCTCTTCCACCAAGCGGGCGGCAGCGCTCAGCCCGGCCAGGCCCGAGCCGACAATGATAATCCGATAGGGTTGTTCCAAAATCAAGTCCCCCTTTGGTCGAGAATTGTTCAGGCTTCCGCGCCGGTTCAATTAACCTTTAATTGCGCCGGCTCCGTAACCTTTGATTAATGAACGCTGCGTCACCAGGAAAATAACGACCGCCGGAATGCTCACAATGATGCTGCCGCTCAAAATATACTCCCAATACACATCGAAAGATGTTACGAAGCTTTCCAGGCCCACCGGGAAGGTGCGTTTGGCGTCGCTATTGATGAATACCAGGGCAAACAGGTATTCGTTCCAGACATACGTAAAGGTAAAAACGATTACCGCGATGATCCCCGGGATTAACATCGGCAACGCGACGTGAAACAGCGCCCTGACCCTGCCGCAGCCATCAATAAAAGCCGACTCCTCCAATTCGATGGGGAGCGTTTCAAAGAATGAGCATAGGACCCAGATACAATACGGAAGGCACAATGCCACGTAAGCCAGGACCAGGCCCGAGAGCTTATCGGTGAGTTTCAGTTGGACCGCGATCAGATATAAGGGGATCACCAGCAGTATCGATGGCAACATATACGCGAACAGCGAGAAGACCGAGAACAGTTTGCGCCCCCGGTACTGAAACCGGGTCAAGCTGTATGCGGCCGATACTCCGACCACCGTGCTGATAACGATCGCGCCGATGGAGATCCAGATGCTATTCATCAGGAAGCGGACAAACTCCGTTTCACGGAAGACGCTGAAATAATTCTCCAATGTCCAACGCTTCGGGAGAAAAGTCGGGGGAATGGCGAAAAACTCGACTTTGGGCCGGAGCGAAGAGAGGAGCATCCAGATGATCGGACCGATCGAGAAAAGCACTAGGCCAATCACAAGCAAATAAAATACGGCTCTGCCCAATCTTTTTGAAGCATTCATGCGCTAGACCCTCCCTTTCGACGCCTGGCTGGTCGTTCGGATATAAATCAGAATAAATGCCAGTACAATAAGGAATTGGATGATCGCGTTCGCCGAGCCCCTTCCAAGCTGCATTCCTTCAAACGCATAGCTGTAAGCCTGGACCGGCAGCGTAAGCGTGCTGGTGCCGGGGCCACCTTTGGTCAAAAGCAGGATAATATCCACTTTATTGAACATAAACAGGCTGCGCAGCAGAATCACCACCGCGAGCACGCCTTTGATCTCCGGGAGCGTTATGTACCAGAATTTCTTCCAGGAATTTGCCCCGTCGATACTGGCGGCCTCGTAGAGTTCCTGCTGGATGGTTTGCAACCGGGACAACACGTTAATGGTTACAAAGGGGAAATAACGCCAGATTCCGATAAAAACGATCGAGGCCATGGCCAGCGAGGAAGTGCCCAGCCAACTGATGGGTTTTTCGATGACGTGCAAGGACATCAGCAAATAATTGACGAAGCCGTATTGCTCATTCAGCAGCCATTTCCACATCAAGGTCACGGCGACTGTCGGCATAAAAAAAGGCAACATCACAAAGGCCCTGGCTAAGCCGCGTCCTTTGAAATCGGCGTGCAGAATGAGCGCGGCCGCCACTCCGATCACGACTTGCCCGGCGATCGTGGTGACCGTCCAAATGAGACTCAACTTAAACGCTTGCCAAAAACCCGGATCATACAGTATTTTCAGATAGTTTTGAAAACCGACATACACTCCCTGAGTCTCATAGATCAGTTGCCGGTAAAAGCTCAACGTGAACGAATTTACCAAGGGATACACGATCAGAATTGCCATGAAAATTATAGCCGGTACCAAAAATGCGATCCCGATGAGATGATCCTTTTTATACACCGCATCCACCCCATTATCGGGATCGGGCGTGAAAACGCCCGATCCCTGTTTCCAAGTTTTGATTCGCTAGCTATCGGAGCATTGATCCGATGCCGCGATATCCTTTCAAACATCAAACTTATTTGATGCCGAACATCTCCCGCCAGGCCTCACCCGTGGCGGTGAGCGCCTGCTTGGCGGATGACTCTCCGGATATAAAGCGGTTCATCTCCCGCGAGAAGGTCGGATCGGCGGTAGCCCGGCCCACATAGGGATCGACGATGCCCGGATGCCGGAAAAGAAAATCGGTGCCGTATTTAAAGGAATAATCCATGGATTCTTTCACCAGGTCCTTCCATTTGGCAATCGCCGGATCCGCAAAATAATCGGGGTTTTTCAACCAGCCATTGCGCACCGGCAAGCTATGCCCGGGGGCGGAACCGACCAGGAAGGCCAAGTACTGTTTGTCCTGCATGTAGAAGGTCACGAATTCCTTGGCGGCTTTCACATTTTTGGAAGTTTTAAAGATGATGAAATTGTTGATCGCAGTATGGGTAAGCGGTTTTTTGCTCTCGTTCCCCGGACCGTAGGGAACCGGTACGATCCCGACTTTGGGAGCGAGTCCCGGATTGTAGCGGTCGATATTGAGCAGCATCCGCCCCGGATAAAGGGCCATGGCCGCCACGCCGTTGGCAAAATTGACGGAGACGTCCTTATACGTGGTATTGGCCACGCCCGGCGGCGAGAATTCCTTCAGCTTGCCCAAGAACTCCAACGCCTCAACGGCTTTGGGGGAATCGATCGCCACCCGCAGTTTGGAATCGAACAATTCGGCGCCGTTGGCCCACAATAAACAGGCAAAGTCATAGCTGACTTCCGGAGGAGCTCCGGTGACCGAGATGCCATACTGATCGATCTTGCCGTCATTGTTGGTATCCACGGTCAACGCTTTCGCCGCTTTCAGCCATTGATCGAAAGTGGTCGGGGGCTTGATTCCGGCCGCTGTGAAAAGGTCTTTCCGATAATACAGCAACCGGACTTCCTGCGCGGCCGGGATGTCATAGATCCGGCCCTTGCTGTTGACGGTCACGAATTTGCGGGGAATATCGCCCAATTTCTTAAACACGTCGTCCATCGTCACCAGCTGACCCTGATCCACCAGGGGCGGCACAAACTTGGGCGAACTGTAGGCCAGATCCGGGGCAGTTCCGGCCCGCAACATCGCCGACAACTTCGGCAGGACATCATTCAAATTGGCGTGGGTCAATTTGACTTTTACGCCCGGATGGCTTTTTTCAAAAGCAGCGATGATGCTATTGTCTACCTTAATGGAACTGGGATCGGTCTCCGGCGACAAAAAGGTGATGACCGCCGGAGCGGCGAAAGTCTGCGCGGTCAAGAGCAGCACCAGCGTCAGCAGACCCAACAGCGACATTTTTTTCAACATGTTTTTCCCTCCCTCGAATTGCTACCTCTTTTTTTACAACCCCTTGACTGATGGCTCCTCTTCCATCGCCCCCTTTATCAAAAGTTTCTTCTAATGGGTTTGGGTTTGTACTGTCGTAACAATTTGAACTTCATTATAAATTGTCGACAATCAACAAGCATATTGCAAAAAAAATAACGGTAAACCGGGAGCGCTGTCTTTGACGGGCGGTCTTTAGGCCGGAAGGCTATTTCAAAGCCGGGATTCGTCCGGCTCCTTTTCGGGGTTCTCTTTTTCTTCATCCCCGGCCAGATATTCCAATAACAGGTTTCCCGAGGTAATGATGTGGGCGCGGATCGTCTGCTCGGCCGCTTCGGGATTCCGCTCCCGAAAGGCGTCCAAGATCGGCTGATGGGCATTCATTTCCCGATTCAGCTGCGAATGGGCCACGAGGTTCCATTTCGACATGATCATGTATAAACGGGTCTGGACCCGCACTCCCTCCAACATCTTGATTAATTGGGCATGATCGCAGCGATGGCAGATCAAGTCATGGAAAGCCAGGTCCGATTCGATGAAGGCCAAGGCGTCGTTTTTCAAGGTCGCTTCGCCCATTTTGAAATTGAGCAGATACAACTGATTCAAGTCGGCCTCGGTCAGCCATTCGGTGGCGAGGCGGGCGGCCAGCCCTTCCAGGCAGCTGCGGAGGAGATAGACTTCTTGAACATTCTTGGGATTCAAGGGGGCGATATAAGCGCCCTTGCGCGGCAGAAACTTGATGATATCCTGCGCCACCAGCTCGCGGATGGCCTCGCGGACCGGAGCCCGGCTGATCTGCATCTGCTCGGCGATATGCTGTTCGATGATACGGTCGCCGGGCTTCAACGAGCCGGAAACGATGGCGTTAATGATCGCGTTGATCACTTCAATATGCAATAAATTGCTTTTCGGGGGATTGAAAACGGTCATCTGAAAAACTCCCAATATAAAATTGTCGACAATCTACATATTCATTTCGAGCCGCTTCTCAAAATTCCTGCCGGTTACAAAAATTTTGTTAAAAAACGTTACCATCCGACTCCCAGGGGCTAAAGCACGGAATGACATCAAAAAAGAGCGTCACGCCCGGCCAAACAAAAAGCCCCGGAACGGTTGCTCCCGGAGCCTTTATTTCAGCTTCTTCCAGTCCTATGGCATAATCTGCGCCAATAACTTCCGGATCTTCAGGGCCAATTGCAGATTGAAACAATCTTCGGCGCTGCTCATGCTGAATCCGGAAATGCTCTCGATCTTCTGCAGCCGGTAGGCCAGGGTGTTGCGATGGATGAACAGCCGGCGGGCGGCGGTGATCTGGTTCCCTTGTTCCTCCAGGAAGACCTCCAGCGTCCCCAGCAGGTCGGTGCCGTTCAGCCGGTCGTACTGGACCAGCTCCCCCAGCATCTCCCGGAAAATGCTCTCCAGCTCCGGGCGGTTGTCATAGCCCAGCAAGATCCGGTAGATGCCCAAATTCTGATAGAAGCGGGTCGAATTCTTGGCCCGGTCCCGCTTGGCCACTTGCAACGCCTGCTCCGCCTGATGCAGGCTTTTTTTCATCTCTTTCAGCTCGCGGTAGCAGTTGCCAATCCCCACGCTCACGGTGAGTCCCAGCCGCTCGGCCACGCCCTTCCGGATCTGGTCGACCAGTTTTTTTACGATGTTGTCATCGTCCACCGGAGCGGGCAGCAAAATGATGATCGAATCGCTGCGCGGCATGGATAGGGCTTTCAGGTTGTAACGGGCCAGGGCGTTCTGGACCACCTTTTGAAACCGCTGTTTCAGCTCGATGACTTCCTTCTCTCCCCCCAGCGCCCGGCTCTTGAGGAAGCTCTCAAAATCGTCGATATCGGCGATCAGCACCCGGTGCGGTTCGGCCAGATTATAGCCGTACAGCGCGGTGATCTGCCGGAAATTGTCGGAGGAATCGAAATGGCTGAAGAGGATGTTCTCCAGCAGGTTATGGAGCGACCGTTCTTCCATCTCCTTCATAATGATGGCGCTGCAGATCTCATGAGTGACCTCGACCAGCTTGACCTCCCACGGCAATTCGAAGAGGGGGATCTTCAGCTCGTCGGCTGCGTTCGCGGCCGCCGCGGCGATGCTCTTGACATACGGCCCGGTGAAGACGACCAGGCCGGCGATGTTTTTCGCCGCCACGCTCCGGATCAGCTCCGGCAGCAGTTGCGCGTCCTCTTTCAGGCCGATCCCGGTCAGAAAGAGCAATTCGCCGCCGTTGAGCCAGGTCGATACCTGCAAGGTATCCTCCAAAACCTCGACGGCATAGACCCAACGCACATTGCGGTCCAAACCGTCCGCCCCGGCCACCAGGCGGATCTTTTGCAGGGAGGGGAGATTGATGATATCGCCACAACGAACAGCCATTGGTTTTCCTCTCAGGTTGCGGGATTTCCGTGATAATTTATGTTGAAGGCCGATGGGAGGCTATTCCTGCCTCCCACACCCTCCAGGACCAAAGAGTGTAGTGGGACACCCTTTGGATTCCGCCCAGTTGGATTCAGCTTTTCCATTCATGGGGCCTCATCTTTAGGGCGTCCTGCCCCTGAGAACCGAGGTTCCAAGCCCTCCTCATTCATCCGGGGTTCTAGCATGCCGTCGCCATCCATGACACTCTGACTGGCAACCAACTGTAGGCTCCCGATGACGACCGCAGTTTTTCATCCTCGAAATATGCGCCGTCCGCCTTCTTACCTGAAAGCAGGGGTTTACGAAAGTTATGATTTTGATCCTAAATTGAGTTTAGCAGCACAAACTCACGAATAGCACCCGTCTCCATGGAGGGAGACGGGTGCCGCTTCTTTTCCCGGAGGAAAAACAGCGGTCGCCCCGCGGAGGGGACATCGAAAGCCAAGACCCGGTTGCCAGACAGAAGGCCAGGGATGGCGAAGACGATGACTCGGATGCATAAAGGGAGGTCTGGAAGCCGTAGGTTCCAGCGCCTTTTTGGTTACTTTTGGGGCGCTCCAAAAGTAACCCGCCGCCGGAACCGTGGGCATACAGAAAAAACCTTCTTAAACTCCATAAAGTTCTACCAGGATTCAATCTTTGATCGTAATTTCAAACATTTGATCTTTAACTTCCACATCAATCACTCCACGCACTGCCCGATCGCCTCTTCCAAAATATCCATCGCCAGCTCCACCTGTTCCGCGGTGGCCACCAGCGGCGGCAGGAAGCGGATGACGTTGCCGAGCATGCCGGCGCCGAGCAGGATCAGCCCGCGTTGCAGCGCCAGTCCGATCACCTTTTTGACGATGGCCGCGTCCGGTTCCTTGGTGCGGCGGTCTTTGACGAATTCCACGGCGCGCATCGCGCCCAGGCCCCGGACGTCGCCGATGACGCTGTAACGTTCCTTCATCCGTTCCAGCCGGTCCGCCATGACCGCACCGATCCGGGCCGCCTTGGCCGCTAGATCCTCTTTCTGAATGAACCGGATCACTTCCAGGGCGGCGACGCAGCCCAACGGGCTGCCGCCATAGGTCCCGCCGATCTCGCCCGGATCCGGCGCATCCATGATCTCGGCCTTTCCGACCACCGCGCTGATGGGCACGCCGGCGCCCAGCGACTTGGAGAGGGTCATCAGATCCGGCTCGATATCATAGTATTCGGAGGCGAAGAGCTTGCCGGTCCGGGCGAAGCCGGTCTGGATCTCATCCACCACGAAGACGATCCCGTACTCGCGGCAGAGCGACTGGACAGCCGGGAGAAACTCCGGTGGGGCGACGATGAAGCCGCCTTCGCCCTGGAGCGGCTCGGCGATGAGCGCCGCGATGTTGTCCGAGGCCAGCTCGGTTTTTAACAGATGGCGCAACTTTTCCACGCAGGCCATGCCGCACTGGGGATAACCCGTCCCCGCGCTACAGCGGTAACAGTAGGGGGAAGGGATCTTAAACGTCTCCGGGCAAAAGGGCCCGAAGCGGTTCTTATAGGGTTTGACCTTGCTGGTGAGGGTCATGGTCATGTAGGTCCGGCCGTGGAAAGCGTTCTCCAGCGAGAGGATCCCGGTCTTCCCGGTATAACGGCGGGCGATCTTCACCGCGTTCTCGACGGCCTCGGCGCCGCTGTTGGCGAACATCGCCTTTTTGGGGAACGCGCCCGGAGTCAGGCCGGCCAGCCGCTCGGCCAGGGCCACATACGGTTCGTACATCGCCACATGAAAACAGGGATGGAGATACCGCTCGGCCTGCGCCCGGATGGCTGCGACCACTCCCGGGTGGCAGTGGCCGACATTCTGCACGCCGATGGCGGCGGCGAAATCGATGAAGACATTGCCGTCCACATCCTTGAGCAACGCGCCGTCGGCTTCGGCCACGAACACTCCGGTACTGTTGCTGACGCCCCGGGCCACGAAATCCCCCCGTCTGGCCGCCAGCTCCCGCGACTTCGGACCCGGCAACTGGGGCGTCACGATCTGGGCGAGTTTTTCATTGATCATCAGTTATGCACCTTCAATATGCGAATTTATTCGGACCGGCCGCGCGATCACGGGCCGGTCCCAACCCAATTTCATTCCTGCGAAGCCGAAGCCTTCCGCCAGTTCCCCGGGGACCCGGCATCACAGACACTTCAAATAGAGCGCCTTGATCTCCTCCCTGCCGGCGGCCCTGGGATTGTTGCCCAAGGCATAGGCCATGGTGCGCAGGCTGTTTTCAGAGAGCCATTCCACCTGTTCCCAGGTGACCCCCAGGTCGCGGAGGCGCGGCGTGAGCCGCAGCCGTTCCAATAGCCGCCGGACCGCGTCGACGCTCAGGGCCGCGGCCGCGGCGTCGGTCCTGCCGGCGGTGTCTTCGCCCAGGGCCGCGGCGATGGCCTTGAACTTTCCGGCCGCCGCCTCCAGGCTGAACTCCATGAAGGGAATCAGCATGGCGGCCAGCCCCTGGCCGTGAGTCACGTCCAGCAGGCCGCTGACCGGATGCTCCAGCCCGTGCAGCAGCGCCACGCCGGCGCAATCGATGACCATGCCGCCCAGGGTGTTGGCCAGGGCCACCTTCTCCCAGGCCGCGACATCGCCAGGGTCCTCATAGACGGCCGGCAGGTTCCGGCCGATCAGTGCGATGGCTTGCAGGGCCATGGCGTCGCTAATGGGTTGGGAACGCCGGCCGATGAAGCCCTCCATGGCGTGGCAGAGCACATCGATACCGGTGGCGGCGATCAGCGCCGGCGAGAGCGTGGTCAGGAGTTCCGGATCGATGATCGACGCTTTGGGGTAAATGAAAGGCGACTTCAGTGACTTTTTGTCCTTGGTCGCCGGATTGGTGAAGACCGCCAGGCTGTCGCCTTCGCTGCCCGTGCCCGCCGTGGTGGTGACCGCGACGATGGGCAGCGCGCCCGCGCCGGGCTTGCCGAAGATATATTCGCTGATGTCGCCGGGATTGACCGCGGCGAAGGCGATCCCCTTGGCCGTATCCAGGGCGCTGCCGCCGCCCAGCCCGATAACGACGTCGCAAGCCTCGGCCCGGGCCAGTTCCGCTCCGGCATGCACCGTGGTGGTCAGCGGGTTGGGTTCCACCCGGTCGAAGACCACGGTCGCCAGCCCGGTCCCCTCCAGCAACGCCAGGCTCCTGTCCAACAAGCCGGTGGCCCGGGCGCTGTGCTTGCCGGTGACGAGCAATGCCTTCCGGCCGTATCCGGCGGCGATCTCGCCCAGCCGTTCCAACTTGGCGCGGCCGAAGATCAGCCGCACCGGCAGATGATATTCAAAGTCCATCCAGTGAACACTCCTAACCGATAGCTGTCGCCGGCGTTTCCGGTCGAATGGAAAGCCGCGACGGATTTTATCTCTCCCAACAATCTCCCTTCCCTGCGGAGCATGGCGGCGACCGCTCAAAGGATTCCCCCGCCAGGGCTTTGAAGTGTGAAATTCCAAATTCCAGGCCGGAAACCGTTGCTTCGGAAGCCGCCGTATCTCGGAACTGCTCCATCCCGCCGGTTTCACTCCTTCGTCCTTCATCCCGGCCCACCTAATATATTAGTAAATTCCCTCTCATGTAAGGTATGGTCTTTCGTCCAACTCGGATCTTCTTCATCCTTGTTAGGATGAAAGCCATCCTTGTAAGGGATGCCGCGATCCTTTTATCGGATCTTTCGATCCTTGTAAGGGATGTCATGATCCGTGTTAGGGATGGTTTTCATCCTTGTAAGGGATCCGCTGATCCTTTCAGAGGATCTTCGGATCCTTTCTTCCCGAAAGATCATCCTAGATACCCGGAGGCTTCGGGAACCATCCCCAAGGTTCCGGGATAGGGGACCGAAGCTTCGGGATGCTTCCCCAAGGTTCCGGGAAAGAGGACGAATCCTTCGGGAAGCCTCGACAAGCCTTGCGGATGCTTCCCCAAACCTTGGGGAAGCATCCCCGGTTTCCATCCCGGCGAATCGGGCCGATCCCCTCCGGCATCATTCAGACCCAATGCCAAACCTGGTTCGCGGCGCGGACCGCCCGGCCCGGCAGGGCCGTCTCCCGGACCGCGCCTTCCTCGGCCACCACCACGCCATTCACGATGACCGCCCGGATGCCCGCGGGGGCGGCGTCGGGCTGCCCGAAGCCGGGATAGCCTGCCCGGTCGGCGATAGTCTCCGGGTCGAAGATGACCAGGTCGGCGTCGGCGCCGACCCGCAGCCGGCCCTTGTTCTTCAGGCCGAGCCGTTCGGCCGGGAGCAGCGTGCAGCGGCGGACCGCCTCCAGCAGGGACAGCGTTCCGGTCTCCCGGACCGCCTTCTGGAAAAAGCGCGGAAAGGTTCCCACATCCTGGGGATGGCCGTTACCCGGCCCGGGGCGCCCCACCGCGCCGTCGCTGGAAACCATCACGTACTCCGGCAGCAAGGCCTCATAGACCTCGGCCTCCCGGCCCGCGAAGGCCACCACCACGTCCCGGCCGCGGCCGGCCCGTAACTCCCGGTAGATCGCCTCGGTCAACGGCTTCCCGGCGTAGGGGCCGGTGGCCGCGTACAAGTCCTGATAGCCGCAGCCCCATTTGGCCACGCAGCCTTCGTCAAAGACCGCGCTGCCGATATAGGTGGCGAAAGCGTGGTACATCCCGCTGTCGGCGGTCACGTCCCGGCCCCCGGCCACCGCCGCGTCGAGCATCCCGACCGCCTCGGTCATCATTCCCATGCCCAGCTGGTACGCGAGATGGGAGATCTGCAGCGCGGCTCCGGTCCGCTCGTTGAGTCGCAGCGCTTCCCGGAGCGCGTCGAGCCCGGCCCAGCCGTCGGTGCGCAGGTGGATGGCGACCAGTTTGCCGTGGCGGGCCGCCAATTGGCTCAGGGCCAGCACCTCCTCCCAGGAGGAGCCCGGCGCGTATTCCAGGCCGAAGGAGATTCCGGCCGCCCCGGCCGCCAGCGCCTTTTCGGCCAGCGCCAGCATGGTCCGGATCTGCTCCGGCGTGGCCGGCCGCCGGGGATTGCGGGCCCCCGCCGCCTCGCGCAAGGCGAAGGAGTGCCCGACCAGCATCGCCTGGTGAATCGGGAAGCCCCGCCGGTCGAGCCCGGCGAAGCAGTCTTCCAGATCCAGCGGCCCCATGCCGCAGTTGCCGCCCACCGTGGTGGTCACGCCCTGCCCGGCCATGCGCCGGGCCGAGTAGGGATGGCCGTCCACATGGGCGTGGATGTCGATGAATCCGGGACAGACCGCCCGCAGCCCGGCGTCGATCTCCCGCTCCCCCGCCAGCTCGGCGCGGGTCAGGGCGGCGATCCGCCCGTTTTGGACGCCGAGATTGCCGACCGTGACCCGGCGGCGCTCGGGGTCGATCAACGTCCCGTTCCGGATCACCAGCTCAAAATCGCTCATGGCGACCGCTCAGTTCTGCTTGATCTCCGACCAGATCTGGTCGTAGACCCGGGTGGCGGCGCCCACGTCCTTCAGGTACTCGCCCTTGTCCAGCTCCGCCTGGGGCGGATTGGCGGCGACATCCTCCCGGTACGTCTTATCCACATACTTCATGGCCGCCTGGTTGGGATTGGTATACGGCAGTTCCTTGGAGATCATCGCGCTCGTCTGCGGGTCCAGCAGGAAGTTGACGAACAGCTCCGCCTCTTTCTTATGGGGCGAACCCTTCGGAATGAAGAAATTGTCCTGCCACAGGTACATTCCTTCGGCCGGGAAGACGATCTGGATGTTCTTATTCTCCCGTTTGGCCAGCGACGCCTCGGCGCTCCAGATCATGCCCACCGCGGCCTCGCCGTTGATGAGCAGCGTCTTGGGGCTGTCGCTGTCATAGGCCTTGATATTGGGGAGCACCTTGACCAGCTCGGCCTGGGCTTGCTTCAACCGTTTGGGATCGGTCTCGTTCAGCGAGTAGCCCAGCTTCTTGAGGGCCATGCCGATGATCGCCCGCTGGTCGTCCAGAACCACCAGCGCATCTTTGAGCCGGGGATCCCAGAGGTCCTTATAGCTCTTGATCGGCCATTTGACCTTGGCGGTATTGACGGCGATCAGCGCGGTGCCGCACATGTAGGGCACGGTGTACTTGTTCCTGGGATCGAAGAAAAGGTTCTTGCGCAGCGGCGCGATATTGGCGAAATTGGGAATATTCTTGAGGTTGATCGGCTGCAGCAGCAGGTTCTTCTGCTTCAGCATGATCTGGATCATGTAATCGCTGGCCACCGCCAGATCGTACTGGGAGGCGCCGCCGGCCTGAATCTTGGCCAGCATCTCCTCGTTCGACGAAAAAGTGCTGTAATTGACCTTGATGCCGTACTTCTGCTTGAATTTATCCAGCACCGACTGGGGCATGTAGTTGGACCAGTTGAAAAAGTTCAGTTCCTTGGCCGCGGCATGGGCCGTTCCGGTCCGGTAGCCGGCGGAGAAAACTCCCACCGCCAGCAGCATCCCCGCCAACAGGGCCCCCCAGACCCGCCGTCTGGTCTTCATTGCGCATTCGCTCATCTCGATCCCTCCATTAAAATAATTTGAAGTGTATTTTCGGACAGATGCTAAACCGTCAGATTCGCCAGTACCTTGGCCAGCGTCTCGCAGACCCGGTCGCACTGTTCCCGGGTGATGGTCAGGGGCGGTTCGATCCGGATGGTCTTGGCGTTGATCAGCGTCCCCGCCACCAGCACGCCGTTGTCGAAGAGTCCCTTGGAGGCGTCGTAGCCGATCTGGTCGTCCACGAATTCGACGCCGATCAACAAGCCTTTGCCCCGTACCTCCAGGACCTTGTCGGGATAGGGCTTCACCACTTCCTTCAGGTTGGCCAGCAGGTAGGCGCCGGTCTCCAGCGCCCGTTCCGGCAGCTTCTCCTCGATCAGCACGTTGATGGTGGCGATCGCCGCCGCGCAGGCCAGCGGATTGCCGCCAAAAGTCGTGGTATGCAGGAACGGATTCTCAAACAAACAGGAGAAGACCTCCTCGGTGGCGATGGTGGCGCCCGCCGGCATCACCCCGCCCCCGAACGCTTTGGCCAGGCAGAGGATGTCCGGCACGACTCCGTAATGTTCGCAGCAGAACATCTTGCCGGTCCGGCCCATTCCGGTCTGGACCTCGTCCAGGATCAGCAGCGCCCCGAAGCGGTTGCACAGGTCGCGCAGCTCGGCCAGGTAATTGTCGGGCGGCAGGATCACGCCGCCTTCGCCCTGGATCGGCTCGACCAGCACCGCCGCCACATCGTCGCCGGTCATGGCGCAGGCTTGCATGGTCTTGTACATCATGTCGATATCGCCGAACATCACATGGCGGAAGTTGGGAATGAACGGCATGAACGGCTTGCGGAAGGCGCCCTTGGCGGTGCCGGAGAGCGAGCCCAGACTCTTGCCGTGAAAGGCCCGGGTGGCGGCGATGAAGGTCTGCTTGCCGCGCCGGTTCTGATAGGCCTTGGCCAGCTTCAATCCGGCTTCCACCGATTCGGTGCCGCTGTTGGTGAAGAAACTGTATTTCAGATCGCCGGGGGTCAGATCGGCCAAGATTTTGGCGAGGATCGCCCGCAACGGGTCGAGCAGGTCCTGGCTGTGCAGGGGCTGCCGCTCCATCTGGGCCTTGACCGCCCGGAGCACCTTGGGATGGCTGTGGCCCACATTGTAGATGCCGAACCCGCCCAGACAGTCGATATACTCCTTGCCGCCGATATCCGTGAAGCAGCTGGGTCCGGAGTCTTTCCACTCCACCGCCGCGTATTGGCCGCCCTTGGTCACCGATTTCCGGTACTCCAGGAAACCGGGGTTGACATGCTCCCGGAACCCGTCCACCGTCTGGCGGGTGATCCACGCGCCGATCTCCGGCGTGACCTCCTTGCGTTCGATAATCTCCAGCACCTTGGCGGTATACTCTTGAATCTCGCGATAATCGGTACTGCTGCTCAAACTATCCCATCCTTTCCAATTTGAAACCATTGCGGTAGCCCGCGGAAAAAGCTACGCTTCCTTCTTATACCGGATGCTCTCCGCGATCACCACCACGCTCAGCGTAATCACCAGCATGATGGTGGACAGGGCGTTGATCTCCGGCGAAACTCCGAATTTGACCATGGAGAAGACCTTCAGCGGCAGCGTGGTGCTCTGGGGCCCGGCCACGAAGAAGCTGATCACCACGTCGTCCAGGGAGAGGGTGAAAGCCAGCATCGCGCCGGAGATGATCCCCGGCATGATCACCGGCAGCGTCACCCGGAGGAAGGTCTGCCACGGATTGGCCCCCAGATCCATCGCGGCCTCCTCGATCGAGCGGTTGAACCCGTCCAGCCGCGCCTTGACCACCAGCACCACGAAGGGGATGCTGAAGGCCACATGGGCGCAGATCAGGGTGAACATCCCCAGCGCCACCTGGAACTGGGCAAAGAGCGCCAGGAGCGCGATGCCCATGACGATCTCCGGAATGACCACCGGGATATAGAGCAGGGCGTCGAGCACGCTCTTGCCCTTGAAGCGATAGCGGTACATCCCCACCGCGGCCAGGGTGCCGATCATCGCCGACACCACCGTGCTGATGACCGCCAGGATCAGGCTGTTCTTGAAGGCGCTCAGCACGTCCTCGTTGCGCAGCAGCGAGCCGTACCAGTCCAGGGTGAAGCCGGTCCAAATCACATTCAGCTTGGACTGGTTGAACGAATAGACCACCAGCACCACGATGGGCACGTAGAGCACCAGATAGATCAGCATGGTATAGAGGAGCGAGGTCCAGCGAAACAGTTTCCGTTTCATGCGCCGAAGACCTCCATATCGCTCTGGGACCGGGCCAGCCGCATATAGAACCCGATCAGCACCAGCGTCAGCAGGATCAGCAGGATCGAGAGCGCCGAGCCGAACGGCCAATCGCGCGCCGTAAGGAACTGGTTCTTGATCAGGTTGCTGATCAGCATGGTCTTGCTCCCGCCCATCAGGTCGGGGATGAAGAAGTAGCCCAGAGTCGGGATGAAGACCAGAATCGATCCGGCGACGATCCCCGGCATCGTCAGCGGCAGGGTGATCCGGACGAAGCGCTTCCAGGCGACCGCCCCCAAGTCGCTCGCGGCTTCCAGGAGCGACGGGTTGAGCTTTTCGATCGAGGTGTACAGGGGCAGCACCATAAAGGGAAACAGCGTGTAGACCATGCCGATCAACACCCCGGTCTCATTATAAAGCAGCTTCAGCGGTTCGGTGATCAGGCCCAGCTGAATCAGGACCGTATTAATGATCCCTTCGGTCCGGAGCAGCACGATCCAGGCGTAGGTCCGCACCAGCGAGTTGCTCCAGAACGGAATGATGATCAGCATCAGCAGGATCGACCGGATCTTTTGGGGCGCCCGGGCCACGAAATAAGCGAAGGGATAACCCAACAGCAGGCAGAAGAGGGTCGTAAAGAACGAGACGCTCAAGGAAGACCCGAGAATCTTGAAATAGAGCGGATTGAACATCCGGACGTAGTTTTCCAGCGTAAAGAGGTAGTCGATGCCGCCGTACAGGCCCCGGGTGAAGAAACTGACCAGGACGATGATGGCCAGCGGCGCGGCGACAAAACAGATCATCCAGAAAAACACCGGCGACAGGGTCCAGAGCGGTCCCCAGTCCCGCCGCTTGCGCTTACCGGCGGCCCCGGCCGCCAGCTCCCGTTCCTGGGCCAGCGCCGCCTGCTCTTCCATTCCGGCGGAAGCAATCATCGGTTCATTCATACACGGTCACCCCCAAAATTACAACTCGCGGATACCCCATCGCTACACCCGCAGCCGCAGCGGCGCCAGCGCCGCCTCGGGCCCTTCCTGCCGGGCTTTCATGACGACGGCGTGCTCGGGGTCCCAGCTCAAATAGATTTCTTTGCCCTCTTCGAGCAGTTCCGACGGCGTCTGGCCGGCCATCTCGTTGACCACGACCTCCTGCGAATTGGGCAGGCTGACAATGGTTTTGAGCACCGATCCGGCATAAATCCGTTCCTTAAACCAGCCGCGCAAAACCGGGCCATGCTCTTCCCGGTCAAAACCGCAGCGGATCCGCTCCGGCCGGACGGCCAGGTAGACCGCATCGCCGACGCGCAGGTCGCGGTCGACCACCGGGACCCGGCCGTTTTCGAAATCCACCAGCACATACCGGCCGTCGATCGCCCCCACCACGCCCTCGAAGAGATTGGTCTCTCCGATGAAGCCGGCCACGAACCGGGTCTCCGGCCGTTCGTAGATCTGGTCCGGCGTCCCGATCTGCTCGATGACGCCCCGGTTCATGACGGCGATCCGGTCGGACATGGTCAGGGCTTCCTCCTGGTCATGGGTGACGTAGACAAAGGTGATTCCCAGCCGCTTTTGAAGGTGTTTCAGTTCGACCTGCATCTGTTTGCGCAGTTTCAGGTCGAGCGCGCCCAAGGGCTCATCCAGCAGTAATACCTTGGGACTGTTGACGATGGCCCGGGCGATCGCCACCCGCTGGCACTGCCCGCCGCTCAGCTGATCGGGCATGCGCTTTTCAAAACCGGTCAGTTGCACCAGGGCAATGGCCTCCCCCACCTTCCGGCTCACCTCGGCCTTGGGAACATTCTTCATCACCAGGCCGAAGGCGATATTGTGATAGACATTCATATGCGGAAAAAGGGCGTAGTTCTGAAAAACCGTATTCACGTTGCGCTCATGCGGCTGTTTGTCCTCGACCGGTCGGCCCTCCAGCAGGATCCGGCCGCTGGTCGGCTCCTCGAACCCGGCGATCATCCGCAGCGTTGTGGTCTTGCCGCAGCCGCTCGGCCCCAGCAAGGTGAGGAACTCTCCCTGCTTGATGTCGAGCGAAATATTCTTCACCGCCTTGAAAGAACCGAAGTCCTTGACCACATTCACCAATTGGACCATGTTATCCGCCATCTTCAGCAACCCTTTCCCAATCGCTGCCGCAATCCGTTTCCCGAACGCCAACCCGGATTGTGGCATGTTCCTCGCTTGATAATTTGATAAAACAGTCCCATCGCCGGCTTATTCGGAGAACCACCCGATGGGCTCCACTTTCAGATTGATATTGATCTGCTTGACCTCGGTATACTGCTCGTAACCGTAGGTCCCCAGCTCCCGGCCGATGCCGCTCTGTTTGTAACCGCCCCAGGGGGCTTCGTTATAGGTGGGGTGATAGGCGTTGATCCAGGTGATGCCCGCCCGCAACTGTTTGATGACGCGCAGCGCCTTGGCCCCGTCGCCGGTGAAAACCGCGCCCGCCAGGCCGTAAATGGAGTTGTTGGCCATCCGGACCGCCTCGGCCTCATCCTTGAATTTCAGCACCGCCAGCACCGGGCCGAAGATCTCTTCCTGGACGATCCGCATCTCCTCGCGGGCATCGACGAAAATGGTCGGGGCCATGAAATACCCCTTTTCCAGGCCGTTTTCGGCGATCCGGCCGCCGCCGCAGGCCAGCTTGGCCCCTTCGGCGATCCCGATCCCGATATAGTCCAGCACTTTCTGGAGATGGGCCTCGGAGACCAACGGCCCCATCTCGCTCCCTTCATCCAGCCCCGGACCGACCCGGATCTTGTTGGCCCGTTCCACCAGCCGCGCGATGAAGCGGTCGTAAATCCCCTCCTCAACCAGCAACCGGGAGCCGGCCGAACAGACCTGGCCCTGGTTGCAGAAGATGCCGAATAACGCGTAATCGACGGCAGTCTCGAAATCGGCGTCGGCGAAGACGATGTTGGGGGATTTACCGCCGAGTTCGAGGGAGATCTTTTTCAGATTGCCCACCGCCGCGCTCATGATGCTCCGGCCGGTCTTGGTCCCGCCGGTGAAGGCCACCTTATCCACGTCGTGGCTGGCGGCGATCGCCTGGCCGACCGTAGCCCCGGCGCCCAGCACCAGATTGGCGACGCCGGGCGGGAAGCCCACCTGCTCCAGGATCTCGAAGAGCCGGACCGCGTTCACCGGCGTCAGCTCCGAAGGCTTAAAGACCACCGTGTTGCCGGCGGCCAGCGCCGGCGCAAGTTTCCAGGCGGCCATCAGCAGCGGGTAATTCCAGGGGATGATCTGGCCGCAGACGCCGATCGGCTCGCGGACCGTCATCGCCTGCATCGGGTCGGCCACCTCGTAGGTCTGGCCCTGGGGCTTGGTGGCCAAACCGGCGTAATAACGGAAACAGGCACAGGCGTCATTCACGTCGAACTGCGACTCCCGCAACGGCTTGCCGTTGTCCAGGGTCTCATTCCGGGCGAACTCGGCCCCGGCCGCTTCCAAACGGTCCGCCACCGCCAACAGCATCCGGGCCCGTTCCGCCGCAGGGACCGTCCGCCATAGAGAGGCGTCGAAAGCCGCCCGCGCCGCGGCGATCGCTTTTTGGGCATCCGCCGCGTCGCCTTCGGCGGCGACGGCAATCTTCTCGCCGTTGGCGGGATTGACAATCGCCCGGGTCGCGCCGGACTGCGCGAGAACCCATTGGCCGTTGATATACATCTTCAAAATTTCGGACATAATCTCCCTCCATTCCTAAAAATCCTATCGTACCGGCTTTCAGACTCACCATCGAAGACATTTCATTTCATTTGATAGTCATTTTAATGTTAGTATTTATTACACAATTGCTCAATCAAGTGATATAATTATAATATATTTCGAAGTTATATAACATAAACATTACATTAACGAATTGCCCTTATTATAGCATACCTTGTTGCAAATTGTACACAAACAGGAACGACCAAACCTCTTGTGCAGAATGCACAATTGCAATGTCCCGAATGCACATTGACTTCAACCCGGATCTCAATTATTTTTAGATTTAAAAAGTCAATCGTCCGATTGCACAGAATGCGGACGATCGACTGCGCCGTTTCATCTGCTCAAAGCTAACATCACCAGGAGGATGTCATGACAACTCCCACGGATCTGAATTTCCGAATGCCGGCCGAATGGACCCGCCATGCCTGCACCTTTATGGAATGGCCCGTGAACCAAAGCATCTGGCCGGAGCATATCGAATTGGCCCGGCGGGCTTATGCCGCGGCCGCCAAAGCCATCGCCGTCTTTGAGCCGGTTTTCATGCTGGCCAGGCCGGAGGAATTGGACCGGGCCGCGCAATACTGCGGCCCCACGGTCCGTCCCCTGGCCATCCCGCATGATGATTCATGGATGCGCGACAACGGTCCCACTTTCGTGGTCGACGACCGGAACCGCTTGGCCGGCATCAATTGGCGGTTTAACGCCTGGGGCGGCAAGACCGGGGCGTGGGATGACGATGACCGGGTCGCGCCCACCCTCCTGCAACGGTTGGGAATTCCTTGTTTCAACGCCCCCATGGTCCTGGAGGGGGGTTCCATCCATGTGGACGGCGAGGGGACTTTATTGGTCACCGCGGAGTGCCTGCTGAACCGGAACCGCAACCCCCATCTGACCAAGGCGGAGATCGCGGCGCTGTTGGGCAAGTATCTCAACATCCAGAAAGTGATCTGGCTGAAACGGGGCCTGGCCGGGGACGAAACCGACGGCCACGTGGACAACGTCGCCTGTTTCGCCCGGCCCGGCGCCGTGCTGATCCAGTCGTGCGACGATCCGGCCGATCCCAATTTCGCGATTTACCGGGAAAACCGGCGCATTCTGGCGGCCGAGACGGATGCGCGGGGCCGCAACCTGACGGTGATCCCCATCGGACAACCGCCGCCAACCTACTCTCAGTCCAAACGGCTGCCGATGAGTTATATCAATTTCTACCTGGTCAACGGCGGACTGATCTTCCCGGTCTTCGGCGGTCCTTGCCGGGAAAGCGACGAGCAAGCCCGGTTGACGCTGGAACAGGCTTTCCCCGGCAGGAAGGTCGTGGGCGTCGACGGAATGACGATCATCAAAGGCGGGGGCAATATTCACTGCATTACGCAGCAGATGCCGGTCTCCGCCGACCATCCGGTCATGGAGGAGGGGTTTTGGGATGCGCGAGGTACGAGTGGCCGCGGTGCAGATGAGTTGCAGCTGGTCTACGGCTGAGAATATCGCCAAGGCGGAACGGTGGGTGCGCGCGGCTCACGCCGCCGGAGCGCAGATTGTGCTGTTGCAGGAGCTTTTCGAGACGCCGTATTTTTGCCAAAAGGAACTGCCGGCCTTCTTCAAGCTTGCCGCGGAGCTGGAGGAGGATGAAGCGGTGCGGCATTTTCAAGCCGTGGCCCGGGAACTCGGGGTAGTTCTGCCGGTCAGCTTTTTTGAACGCCGCAATCAAGCGCGTTATAATTCGGTGGCGGTGATCGACGCCGACGGCACCGTATTGGGAGTGTACCGCAAGACGCATATTCCCGACGGTCCGGGCTATGAGGAGAAATACTATTTTAATCCGGGCGATACCGGTTTCAAGGTCTGGCCGACCCGTTACGCCCGGATCGGGGTGGGGATCTGCTGGGATCAGTGGTTCCCGGAAGCGGCCCGCTCCATGGCGCTGCTCGGAGCGGAACTGCTCTTTTATCCGACCGCCATCGGCTCGGAGCCCGGCGACGCGGCCATCGACTCTCAGCCGCACTGGCAACGGACCATGCAGGGGCATGCCGCGGCCAACATCATGCCGCTGGTGGCCGCCAACCGGGTCGGCACGGAGCGGATTGACGGCTCGGAGCTGACCTTCTACGGTTCTTCGTTCATCGCCGGACCTACCGGGGAGATCGTAGCCGCCGCCGACCGGACCGCGGAGAGCTTCGTCAGCGCCTCCTTCGACCTGGACGCCATCGCCGCCTACCGGCACTACTGGGGCGTCTTCCGCGACCGGCGGCCGCACCAGTATGGGATCCTCCTGACCAGCGACGGCGGGCCGGCTAGATAACCGCCGGCCCGCTAAACCGGAAAACTCGAATCATCATTAGGAAAGGGTCGCTCCACCCGCGGCCGCGTTTCCGGCCGTCTGCCGCGCGGCGGAGTCCGCTTTCCGGTCGGAAACCAGTCCGGAGAGCTCTTCGATCGCCTCCATCAGCTTTTGCGCCTGGGCATTTAATTTCTCGGCCGCGGCGGAGTTCTCTGCGGCGGCCACGGCGCTTTGCTGGGTCACCACCTCCATCTGGGCGATGGCCTTATGGACCTGTTCGATGCCGAGGGTCTGCTCCTGGCTGGCCGTCTCGATCTCGGCCATCAGTTCGTCGAGCTTCTTCACCTGGATATCGATCTCCCGCAACATCTCTTGGACCATGGCCGTATCGGTCATGCCCCGGTTGGTCAGCTCGATGTTGCTCTCCACCATGATCGCGCTCTCCCGGGCAGCCTCCGCGCTGCGCTGCGCCAGGCTGCGCACCTCTTCGGCCACCACCGCGAAGCCCAACCCGGACTCCCCGGCCCGCGCCGCCTCGACCGCGGCATTCAAGGCCAGGATGTTGGTTTGAAAGGCGATATCGTCGATCATCTTGATGATCTTATTAATCTGGGCGCTGGAGCGCTTGATCTCGTTCATCGAATCCGCCAGTTGCCGCATCCGGTCGTTGCTGCGGTCCGAAAAATCTTTCACCTGCTTGGAGAGGGAAGCGGCCAGTTTCGTATTCTCGCTGGTCTGGCGGATCATCGCCGCCGACTGTTCCAGCGTGGCCGAGGTCTGCTCAATCGCGGCCGCCTGCTCGCTGCTGCCGCTGGACAATTGTTCACTGCCGGAAGTCAATTCGTCCGAGGCCGCGACCGCCTGTCCGGCGATGCCCCGCAGCCCGGCGATGACCGACCGGACCGGGCGAACCACCGAACGGTTGAAATACAGCGAAATCCCCATGCCGATCAGGATCAGCAAGAGCGAAAAGGCGCCGGCCAGAAAATTGATCGCCTTTACCTTGCGGTTGACCTCCGCCACGCGGATGCCCACAAACCACATTCCCACCACTTTGCCCCGGGCGTCTTTCAACGGAAGGTATTGGGTGCGGCATTCCGTTCCGGCCACCACCGCCCGGCCCCGGAAGAGTTTCCCCCGCTTTAGCACTGCCTCCACCACCTCGGGGGAGGCCTGGGTCCCCACCGCCCGGGTGCCGTCGGACTGCTTGACGGTGGTGGCGACCCGCGTGTCTTCCAGAAAGATCGTGGCCAGCGAGCCGGTCTGAGCCTGGATCTGGTCCACCAGCCGGTGATTGCCGTTGATCAGCGCCGCGCCCTTGTAAAGTTTGCCGTCGATCTTCGCCCAGTCCCCCGGGTATTGCGCGGCGATCAGCGCGTACCCCAGCCGGTTGTCGGCATCCAGTTTCTCCACCACCAGGCCGTCAACCATCCGCGTCACCTGCAGGTGGGTCAAGAAATAAAAAAGACCGCCCAAAATGACGAAGCCAATCAGAAAATGACTGGCGTTCAAATGGATCCTCTTTCTCATCAGCAATTCCCCACTTTAACCCGATAATCTACTGTTCTTAATATCGGACGATTCCAACAATATTTTGATATTAAGATATCAAAATCTTCGGAAAGACTGCTTCCCGCGGTCGGGTATTCCGCCCAGGAAATCCCCGCTTTCTCAAAGCGGCTCCGGCAGGCATGAAAAAAGAGCCCCGGTACTTAATTACCGGCGGGCTCCCCATCGCCGAACAACTGGCGGACCCTCGCGATCTCCTCGGCATGTTGGAAGAAGAGGTCCACCAGCCTCGGATCGAACTTCTTGCCGCGCTGCTCCCGGAGGTAGGCCAGGATTTGCGCCTGGGGCCAGGCGGCCTTGTAAGACCGCTTCATGCCCAACGCGTCGTAGACGTCGGCCAAGGCGGTGATCCGGCTGTAGATGCTGATCGCTTCTCCCTTCAGGCCGCTGGGATAACCGGTCCCGTCGTAGTTTTCGTGATGCTCCTTGGCGATGGTCGCCGCCATTTGGAGCAGCGGCCGTTTGGAGCGTTTCAGGATTTCGTAGCCCAGCCGGGAGTGGCGCTTCATCGTCTCGTATTCGGCGGCCGTCAGCGGCCCGGTTTTTTTGAGAATGGAGTCATGGATCGCCAGTTTCCCGAGATCGTGCATGGAGGCGGCCAGCCGCAACAACGCCGCTTCCCGCTCGGCCAGGCCGAGGTGGCGGGCCAGGATTCCGGCGATTTCTCCAACCCGTTTGACGTGGTGCCCGGTCTCCACCGAGCGGGATTCGGCGATCTCGCCCAGGGCGTAGATCAGTTCGCTCTGGGTGGCTTCGATCTCCTGATTCAGATCGTGGATGGTCGCGATGTCGCGATAGGAGCGGAGCGCGTTGATCAGGGCCGTCCGCAGGCTGCGCGATGTCAATTCGGTCTTTTCCTTGTAGTCGTTGATATCATACTCCACGGTCACGCTCTCCTCGGGCGCTTCGCCGGGATGGCCGGTGCGGACGATGATGCGGACCATGGTGTTTTTCAACTCCTCCCGGATGTGGCGGACCAGCGCCAGACCGGAATCATCCTCCTCCATCACCACATCCAGCAGAATTACGGCGATCTCCGGGTGGGCGCGCAGGACCTCCTTGGCCTCGGCGGCCGAGAAGGCGCTCAGAAACTCCATCCCCTTGGAGTCAAAGGTCAGCCGTTTCAACGCCATCCTGGTCACATCGTGTACATCCCGCTCATCGTCGACGATCAGCAGTTTCCAACTGCCCTCGGTCGGAGCGGGCCCGGGTTCGGTCTGCCAGGAATGGCCGGCATCATCTTCGGCAAAGAGAAATTCATCCAATTCCGCCATGACATTCCCTCCTTAGAAGCGTTGTGATAAACCCTGTCCGAAGGCCAGGGTGAACACAAAAGCTCAGAAAAGCAAGTGATAAAGTCGTTTTTTAGTCCATTGAAAGGATGATTCCCGAATTTGAGGACTTTATCACATGGCTTTTAGAACGGCAAAGTGATATGGAACGTTGCTCCCCGGCCGGGCTGGCTAGCGCACTGAATCGTCCCGCCGAACCGCTGGGTGACGATATTGTAGACCACGAACAGGCCCAGGCCGGTCCCGCCGGTCCCCCGCCTGGTGGTGAAGAAAGGATCGAAGATCCGGCCGATGACCGCCTCGTCGATCCCCCGGCCGTCGTCGCTGTAGACCATTTGAATCCCGGCCGCCTCCCGGCTGACGGCGATGCGGATCCGGCCCGCCTCGTCGGGTCCGTAGGCATGGTTCAGCGAGTTCATCACCAGGTTGGTGACGATCTGCGCGAAAGCGCCGGGATAACCGTCGATCTCCAGCCCGTCGTCGCACTCCACCGTGATGGCGTGCCGGGTCTTTTTGAGCCGCGGATTCATGCTCAGCAGAATCTCGCCCAGATAGCGCCGGACTTGAAAGACGCGCCGGGTCTCGCTGGACTGGTCGACCGACACCTGTTTGAAGCTTTGGATCAGGCCGCTGGCGCGGCGGAAGTTTTTGAGGATGATGTCCGAAGCCTCGTCCAAATCTTCCAGGTACTCCACCAAATCGCGGCGGCGTGGCGCGCCGTTCCGGCAGAGATCCAAAAAGCGTTCGGTGACCTGCTTCAGGTGCGAGGCGGCGGTGACGCCCACTCCCACCGGAGTATTGATCTCATGGGCGACGCCGGCCACCAGGCCGCCCAGGGCCGCCAGCTTTTCGGACTGGATCAAGTGGCTTTGCATGGCTTTCAGCCATTCGATGGCCTCGGTCAGCTCCTGTTCCGCCTTTTGCCGCTCCTCCACCTCGATCAAAAGCTGCTCATTGGTGTGAATCAGTTCCTCATTCATGGCGGTGACCTCTTCGTTCATGGCCACCAGCTCCTCATTGGCGCAGGAGAGTTCCTGGGTCCGGGCATCGACTTTCAGCTCCAGTTCGTCGCGGGCCTGGCGCAAGGCGGCCTCGGCGGCGCGGCGCCGCTCGATCTCCCGCTCTTTCCGGAGGTTCTCCGTGGCCAGCCTGGACAGGTGTTGGGCGTTTAAGAAAAGGAACTGGCAGATGCTGCGAAACTGCTCCTCCGGCATCCGGGTGACCTCGCCGAGGGCCTGGCGCACCTTCTCCTGAGCCACCCCGAGGCTTTTGGCATATTGGAGGACCCGCTCCTCCTCGCCGGACCCGGTGAAGACCTGGCCGATCAGCCAGTTGCCGACATGTTTGCCGTCCACGTACAGGCTGGCGCCGCCGTCCCACAGCCCGCCGCTGAGACAGGGGCTCATATTCGGGCCGTAGGGATTGGAATGGCCGATCACCGCGTCCGAATGGATGCAGTTGGCGAGGCCCTCGGGCGTGCTGCGGATCAGTTTGCAGAGCCGGCAAAAATTGCTCGGCCGGGTCAGCGGTTTGCCGGCGGCGTCGGTGATGATCGAAGCCACCCCGGTGGCCTTGGAGAAGGTATCCTGAATCTTCTGGATCTGCCGCAGGTCAAAAAGATTGCCAAAACCGGGATGGCCCTTCCGCCGCCGCGGTTCGGCCTTCCCTTCCAACCGCCCTGGCGCATCCGACTCCCGCTTCATCAAAGACCCCTCCCGAGCCTTGAGTCTCCAATCACCGGAATCGCCCGGATTCCGGCGTCCATTTCCAAAATATTATGAATCTTATGTTTTATATTTCGGCATTTATTGGAAGAGGGATGACCTTTTTTTGAACTTTTTGTAAAAAAATTTAGCTTATTAGCAGGGCGAGCTCCGCCCGTTCCCTGGCCTTCGGGAAGCTTTCCCAAAGCCCCGGAAGACCGTCCGAAGGCTTCGGAGACCCGGACCGCGCCTTGAGAAGATCGTCCGCGGGCAAGGGAAGACCTTCCGAGGATCCGGGACGGCCGTCCCGAAGCTTCGGAAGACCGGACTATTCATCTTCCCGGCCCGCCGGCCGCTTCGCTCCTTCCGTCCGGCCTTTTTCCGGATCGTCCCGGGATTTCTCCCGGCTTTCCACGGCCACACGGCTCGCTGGCCGTTCGCCAGCCGCTCCCGCCCCACGCTCCGGCGCGACAAAAAAGACGGCCGGAACCTCTGGGGCTCCGGCCGTCCGTTTCACCTATCAAACAATGGATGTTACTTCCGACACAATTTCAAAAAATATTGATGAATCCGCAAGTCTCCGGTGAGTTCCGGATGGAACGCCGCGGCCAGGAGGTTCCCCTGCCGGGCCATGAGGATCTTCTCATCCAGCCGGGCCAGGACTTGAACGCCCGGGCCGGCCGCGGTGATGAAAGGAGCCCGGATAAAAATAGTATGAAAGTCGGGCGGGCCGATCTCCGTCACCGGCAAGTCCGCCTCAAAACTGGCGATCTGCCGGCCGAAAGCGTTGCGGTTGACCGTGATGTCCATCAGGCCCAGCCGCGGCTGATCGCTGCCGATGATCTCCCGCGCCAGCAGAATCAGGCCGGTGCAGGTTCCAAAGATCGGAAAGCCGGCCCCGCCCAACTTCGCCAGGGGCTCAAGCATCTGATAGCGGATGAGCAGCTTGCCGACGGTGGTGCTTTCGCCGCCCGGGATAATTAGGCCCGCCACCTCGGCGAACTGTTCCGGATAGCGGACCTCCACCGGCTCGGCCCCGCAGGCCCGGATGGCGTTGGAATGCTCCCGGACCGCTCCCTGGAGCGCTAAAACGCCGATCTTCATGATGTCACCTTCTTAACTCGATTGACCCGATGATTGGGGCGGTCGTCCGACCGCCCGCTTCCGTTCGTATGATAGCGCTTACCAGCCCCGGCCGGCGATCTTGTCTTCCTCTTTCATCGCGCCGACATGAATGCCGCGCATCGCGGTGCCGATGCCGCGCGACACTTCGGCCAAGAGCTTCCAGTCGTTGAAATGCGCCGCCGCTTCCACGATGGCCTTGGCCCGCCCGGCCGGGTTGTCGGACTTGAAAATGCCCGAACCGACGAAGATCCCGTCGCAGCCGAGCTGCATCATCAGCGCCGCGTCCGCCGGGGTGGCGATGCCGCCCGCCGCGAAGTTCACCACCGGCAGCCGGCCCGCTTTTTTGACCTCTTGCACCAGCTCGTAAGGAGCGCCCAATTCCTTGGCGATGGTCATCAGCTCTTCGTCCGGAGCATTGACGACCCGCCGGATATCCTCATTCACCTGGCGGATATGGCGGACCGCCTCGACCACGTCGCCGGTTCCGGCCTCGCCTTTGGTGCGGATCATCGCCGCGCCTTCGCCGATCCGGCGCAAAGCCTCGCCGAGGTTCCGCGCGCCACAGACGAAGGGCACTTTGAATTGGTGTTTATTGATATGGAAGGACTCGTCGGCCGGAGTCAGGACTTCGCTCTCGTCGATATAGTCGATCTCCAGCGCCTCCAGGATCTGGGCCTCCACAAAATGCCCGATTCTGGCCTTGGCCATGACCGGAATGGTCACCGACTCCATAATCCGGACGATCATCTCCGGATCGGACATCCGGGCCACGCCGCCCTCGGCGCGGATATCAGCCGGCACCCGTTCCAAGGCCATGACCGCCACCGCCCCGGCTTCCTCGGCGATCTTCGCCTGTTCGGCCGTTGTCACGTCCATAATCACGCCGCCCTTGAGCATCTCGGCCAAACCCCGTTTGACCATTACCGTTCCTGTTTCCATCTTCAGACCTCCGGTCTCTGACTTTTTATTGGCTTTAATTTTATAATAAGATAGTTTTGGGTTCAAGTTACATTTCGATTGCATATCGCCCAAAACCCAATCTTTTCAGGCATTTTGGCCTATAATCCCCAATTCCGATAATTTAAATGGAATTTACCCCGCCGACTGCCGGTGTTTTTCGATGAACCGGCCCATCCGGACCAGGGCTTCCTGGAGATTGGCCATGGAGGACGCATAGGAGCAACGGACGTACCCCTCGCCGGACTGGCCGAAAGCATCGCCCGGCACCACCGCCACTTTCTCCTCCCGCAGCAATGCTTCGCTGAAGGCCAACGAGTTCATGCCGGTGACGGCGATCGACGGGAAGGCGTAAAAAGCGCCCTTCGGCTCGAAACAGTGCATCCCGATCTCGTTCAAACCTTTCACAAACAGCCGCCGCCTCCGGTTATACTCCGCGACCATCTTGCTCCGCTGCGCCTCGCCGTGGCGCAAGGCCTCGATCGCCGCTTTCTGGGCGGTGATCGGCGCGCACAACATGGTGAACTGATGAATCTTGGTCATCGCCTGGATGATCTCGGCCGGTCCGGCGGCGTATCCTAAACGCCAGCCGGTCATGGCATAGGCCTTGGAGAAGCCGTTGAAGAGGATGGTCCGCTCCTTCATGCCGGGCAGCGCCGCCAGACAGACATGCTGGCCTTCATAAGTCAGATGGGCGTACACCTCATCGGAGAGCACTAGCAGGTCGTGCTTGCGGGCCAAGGCGGCGATCCCCTGCGCCACCTCGGGGGTGAGGACCCCGCCGGTGGGGTTGTTGGGGTAACAGAGCAGGAGCGCCTTGGTCTTTGGGGTGATCACCGCCTCGATGTCCCGAGGTAGAACCTGAAAACCGGCCGCGGCCCAGGTCTCCACGTTGACCGGCCGGCCGCCGGCCATCAGGATGCACGGATTATACGAGACATAGCACGGTTGGGGGACGATCACCTCGTCGCCGGGCTCCAGGATCGCCCGGAACGCCAGATCGATGGCCTCGCTGACGCCGACGGTCACCAGCAGTTCATGGCGCGGATCATAGCCCACCTGGTAATTGCGCTCCAGATCCAGCGCGATCTCCTCTCTCAATTCGAGCAGGCCGTAATTGGAGGTATACATGGTATACCCCTTTTCCAGCGAATAGAAGCAGGCTTCGCGGATATGCCAGGGGGTCACGAAATCCGGTTCCCCCACCCCCAGGGAGATAACGCCTTTCATCTCCGAGACAAGGTCAAAAAACCGCCGGATACCCGACGGCGGAATCGCTTGGACGACCGGATTGATCCAGCTGCGGGTCATGGCGAGACCACCAGCCTTTTGACGTCTTCGTGGTCCTCCAGGATGACCCCTTCCAGTTTATACTTTTTCAACACGAAATGCGTGGCGGTGCTGAGGACGTTCTCGATGGTGGCCAGCTTTTGGGCGACAAACAGGGCCACTTCCTTCATGGTGGTCCCCTCGATCTCCACCAGCAGATCATAGGCGCCGGACATCAAAAAGACCGATTTGACCTCGGGAAAACGGTAAATCCGCTCGGCAATCTCGTCAAAACCGACATCCCGCTGCGGGGTGACCCGAACCTCGATGACCGCCGAGACCTGCTCGACGCCGGCCTTCTCCCAGTTGACCATCGCGCGATAGTTGAGGATGACTTTCTCTGCTTCCAGGGCGGCGATCTTCGCTTTGACCTCCGCTTCGTCCAAGCCGAGCATCACGCCGAGCTCGGCCGGGGTTAACCGGTCATTCTCCTCCAAGAGTTCCAACAGTTCTTTCATCACTTCAACCTCCTGATGATTCAATGTATCCTGCGCCGGAGCCGGGGACCGACGAGGCGTCGCCTCATCCTCCGGCGGTTCGCAATGATCTCGGCTGTCTCCAGTAACATAAAACTTGCGGCGTTGGAAAATCCATGAAACGATCCGCTGTCGCAAGCTTTCCGCCGAACCCAATCGCTATGTCGCCTTCAATAGATTGGGCAAATCCCGGAAATATATGTTTGAAAGCAACTTGGCTTCAAAAGGGGTCCGCAGGGACCGTCCCATCTCATTCCAAGTTGCTTTCCACGAGAGAATTTCCTCCGCTTTGGCCGGCCATGCACGGCCGGACCATGCGAGGTCCGCGTCCGATGGCGCCAAAGGTCCAAGCGGCGAATCCGGCAATTCTCTTTCCAGCAATTAATCTTTGTAATAAAATATCATTTCCCGGCCGAAATTACAATCTTTTTTTCAGCCGGACCGTCCGGATGCTCAATTTCCCCGCGCTTACGCCTCGGTCTCCGGTTCGGCATCGGTTTCGGAGTCCGTCTCCTCCTTATCGTCGTCGCTGACGACCCGGGCCAACGCGACCACCCGATCGTCCGGGTCGAGCTTCATGATCCGCACGCCCTGGGTATCCCGGCCGGTGAGCGAGATATTATCCACCCGGGTCCGGATGATAATGCCCTCGGCGGTGATCACCATCAGCTCGTCCGTAGCTTGCACGATCTTGATTCCGACCACCGTGCCGTGCTTGGCGGTGAGCAGCTTCATGACCTTGATGCCCTTGCCGCCCCGCGACTGGACCCGGTACTCGTCCAGATCGGTCCGCTTGCCGATTCCGGCGGCGGTAATCACCAGCAATTCGGCGTGGTCCTTGATGGTCTCCATCCCGACCACCCGGTCGTCGTCTCCCAGGGTGATCCCTTTCACGCCCCGGGCGGTCCGGCCCAGGGAGCGCGCCTCGGTCTCCGGAAAACGGATGGCCTGGCCCCGCTCGGTGACCATGATGATCTCCTGGTTGCCGTCGGTCAGCTTGACGTCGATCAGCTCGTCGTCATCGTCGAGGTGAATGGCGATGAGTCCGCCTTTCCGGATGGAATCGAACTCCTCCAGCGAGGTCTTTTTGACCACTCCGTTCCGGGTGCCCATGAAGAGGAAACAGTTGGGCACAAATTCGCGGATCGGGATGATCGCGTTGACCCGTTCCCCGGGTTCCAGCTGGAGCAGGTTGACGATGGCGGTGCCCCGGGCCTGCCGGCCCGACTCCGGAATCTCGTAGGCTTTCAAGTGGTAAACCCGGCCCCGGTTGGTAAAGAACAGAATATGCTCGTGGGTCGTGGAGATGAACAGCTGCTCCACGAAATCCTCTTCCTTGGTGGAGATCCCGGCACTGCCCCGGCCGCCCCGGCGCTGGCTGCGATAGGTATTGACCGGCAGCCGCTTGATGTAGCCGAGCCGGGTCATGGTCACCACGATATCCTCCTCGGCGATGAGATCCTCGATGACGAAGTCTTCCTCCTCGTCGATGGCAATCTCAGTCCGCCGCGGGTTGCTGAATTTGTCCTTGATGGCCAGCAGTTCCTCCTTGACCACCTGCATTAACTTATGAACGTCCGCCAAAAGTTCCTTATAATAAGCGATCATCTTCAAAAGATCGGCGTACTCGGCCTCGATCTTATCCCGTTCCAGGCCGGTCAGGCGTTGCAGGCGCATTTCCAGAATGGCCTGGGCCTGTTTTTCAGAGAGCCCGAAAGTGGTCATCAAGCCTTCCCGGGCGATATCCACCGTCCGGGAGGAGCGGATCAGGTTGATCACCGCGTCGATATGATCCAGCGCAATGCGCAATCCTTCCAAAATATGCGCCCGGTCCTCGGCCTTGGCCAGATCGTACTGGGTGCGGCGGGTGACCACTTCGCGCTGGTGCTCCAGGTAGTATTCGAGGATCTGCCGGAGCGACAGTATCTTCGGTTCGTTATTCACCAGCACCAGCATGATCACGCCGAAGCTCTGCTGGAGCGGGGTGTGTTTGTACAGCTGATTTAGGACGATGTTGGGATTGACATCGCGCCGCAGCTCGATCACGACCCGCATGCCGGTCCGGTCGGACTCGTCGCGCAGATCGGTGATCCCGTCGATGGTCTTCTCCCGGACCAGACTCGCTATCTGCTCGACCAGGCGCGCCTTGTTCACCTGATAGGGCAGCTCGGAGACGAGGATCCGGTGCTTGCCGTTGTTCATCTCCTCGATGGTGGTGCGCGCCCGGACCTTGATCGATCCCCGGCCGGTGGCATAGGAATTGCGAATCCCGGACCGGCCGAGGATGATGCCGCCGGTCGGAAAGTCCGGCCCCTTGATCAGCCGCAGTAAATCTTTGTCGTCGGCGTCGGGCTCGTCGATGAGCAGCACGGCGCCGTCAATGACCTCTCCCAAATTGTGGGGCAGGATGTTGGTGGCCATGCCGACGGCGATGCCCGCCGAACCGTTCACCAGCAGGTTGGGAAAACGGGACGGCAGAACTACCGGCTCCTGCAGGCTCTCGTCGAAGTTCGGCTTGAAGTCGACCGTCTTTTTATCGATATCCGACAGCATCTCCATGGCCAGCTTGGCCAGGCGGACCTCGGTATAACGCATGGCCGCCGGCGGGTCGCCGTCGACCGAGCCGAAGTTGCCATGCCCGTCCACCAGCATATGCCGGAAGGAGAAGTCCTGGGCCATGCGGACCATGGTATCGTAAATCGCGGCGTCGCCGTGGGGATGATAACGCCCCATGACATCACCGACGATACGGGCTGATTTCTTATACGGTTTATCCGGGGTTGTCCCCGATTCGTACATGCCATAAAGAATCCGCCGGTGCACCGGCTTCAGACCGTCCCGCACATCCGGCAAGGCCCGGTCGACGATGACACTCATCGCATAGGCCAGGAAGGACTGTCTCATCTCCTCTTCCAGCACGACCGGGACTATCTTACCATCCGTCAATTCCGCCATCTTGACACCTCTTTACCTATACAGTACGTCACGCGCATTCTAAAACGATGCATCCGCAGCTCCGTCCAATTTGCCGCCCGGAGCCCTTTGGGACGGGCGCTGGACTATGCCCGCTTTTCTAAAGTTTCCACCGTCATTCCGTCCGCCCGGCCCACCAAGGCGCGCTTGGCCAGGTCGTAAAAGAGCCCCGTCTCCACCACGCCCGGCAGGACGTGCAATTCCTGATCGATCCGGCGCAGGTCGGTTCGGGGATCGAACCGCACATCCAGCACCATCCCGCCGTTATCGGTGATGACCGGGCCGTCCTTGCGGACCCCCATCCGCAGCTCGGGTTCGCCGCCCAGCGCCCGCAGCCTGGCTGTAACAAACTGGAGCGCGCTCGGGATCACCTCGACTGGGACCGGAAAGGCCGTGCCCAACCGTTCGACCCGCTTCGATTGATCGATGATCAGTACGAACTCCCGGGCCATGGCGGCCACCACTTTTTCGCGGGTATGGGCCGCGCCGCCGCCCTTAATGGCGTTTAAGTCGGGATCGACCTCGTCGGCCCCGTCGACCGCCAGATCCAATTCGGCGCAATCCTGAATCTCCAGGGTCGGAATGTTATACTTCCGGCAGAGCAGTTTCGATTGGAACGAGGTCGGCACTCCGGTCAGCCGCAACTTGTCCTCTTTCACCCGCCGGCCCAGCTCCTCAATGAAGAAGACCACCGTCGAACCGGTGCCGATGCCGCAGACCATTCCGTCCCGGACCAAGCCGGCTGCGGCCACGCCGACCAGCCTTTTTAACTCTTTGTTACTTTCCGCGCTCTTCATCCTCGCCATCCACCTATCATCTGGAGTTGCAACGGCCCGGCAATCCTCTTTCGCGAATTGCTGCCCGTTGGTTATTATTCCAATATTTGTCCATTTTATATGCAACGACATTATTTGAATCCCATGATTTGCGAAAAAACGGTGAAACGTTCGTTATTTTCGTAAATCATTATACCCTGAGGATTAAAAGCCATGTGATAAAGTCCTCAAATTCGGAAATCATCCTTTCAATGGACTAAAAAACGACTTTATCACTTGCTTTTCTGAGCTTTTGTGTTCACCCTGTCCTTCGGACTGGGTTTATCACAACGCTTTTAATGTCGTTGCATATAGTATCTTCCGCTAACGGGCCAGGCCGCTGAAGACCTTCCGGGTCTGCTCGGCCCGGTTCATCGTATAATAATGAATTCCTTCCACCCCGTTTGCCAGGAGATCGTTCATCTGGTTGATCGCGTATTCGATGCCGGCCTTTTCAAAATCAGCCGGATTATCGGCGTACTTGTCGAGCAGCTGCAGCAAACGGGCGGGGATCGATGCCCCCGAGAGATAGACCATGCGCCGGATCTGCTTGCTCTCCAGCACCGGCATGATTCCGGCGGCAACCGGGAGATTCAAGCCCATCCGCAGCAAGTTCTCTTTGAAATTGTAGAAGACGCGGTTATCGAAGTACAGCTGCGTGACCAGAAAATCGACTCCGGCCTCGACTTTTTCCCGGAGATAATTCCAGTCATCCTGCCAGCGCTGGCATTCGACATGACCCTCGGCATAGGCGGCGGCGCCGATGCAGAACTGGCTCTTCTGGCGCAAATAGCGGATCAACTCGGCCGCATACCGGAAATGACCCGGTTGAAAGGTGACATTCGACTGGCCGCGCGGCGGATCGCCCCGCAATGCCAACACATTCTCGATCTGATTCTCCTGCAGCCGGGCGCCCATCTCATCAATCTCTTCCGGCGAATGGCCGACACAAGTCAAATGGGCCATGGTTTCGATCTGGTACGCCTGTTTGATATGGGCCGCAATCTCCACCGTCCGCGCCCGGTTGGCGCCTCCGGCGCCATAGGTGACGCTGATATAATCGGGATTCAGATCCCGCAGCTGTTCGAGGGTATTATAGATCGTTTCCAACGGATAGTCGGGATTGGGGGGAAAGATCTCCAGGGAGATGACAGGCTTCTTTTTCGCATATAGATCGGCGATTCGCATTCCTAACTTCCTTACTGTATCAAAATTACGAAATCATTCGCGTTTCAACCCGCATGAGTCGCACTCATTGGCGATGCAATGGTATTATATTACCATTCGAATGGAATTGGACCTGGCGCGACACTCCCGCGCGCCAGATTATTGCGTGGACCATGGCGATCATGAATATCTAACTTCGTAAAATTCGCCATGGACATCCTTTTTCCTTTAAAACTTTGGGGTTTTATCGAGTGACTTGCGGCCGGCAGGCGCTCCCCCGTTTACCGGGTTGCTATGGGGAGGCCCGTTAACCTATTTTTAAAAATATTACCGACGCTTCCGGCATGACAGAGACAGACCCGACGCTGTGCCGGGTCTGCTCGGTTTTGGCCGTCTGCAACGGCGCTTAGCTCCCCTGTTGACCGGCCAAGCTCTCACAAGCCTCGTAAAAAGCCTCAGCCAGAGTGGGATGGGCATGAACCGTGGCGGCGACGGCCGCTGCGGTCAACCCGTTTTTGATGGCCAGAGCCGCTTCGGCAATCAGATCGCTGGCGCCGGGGCCGATGATCTGGACGCCCAGAAGCCGGCCGGTCCCAGTCTCCGCCACCACCTTGACGAAACCGGCCGCTTCGCCCTGCGCCTGCGCCTTGCCATTGGCCAAAAAGGCAAACTTGCCAACCGTGGCGGCGATGCCGCGAGCCGTCGCTTCCTCAAGGCTCAGTCCGACCGCAGCCACTTCCGGCTCGGTGAAGATGCAATTGGGAATGAGCTCATCCCGCCACCGGACGCTTTCGCCGGCCAGGTGCCGGGCGGCGGCGCTGCCCTGAAACGAAGCGGCGTGCGCCAGATCCCATGGCTGATCGTTGACATCGCCGATGGCATAGATCCAAGGCAGATTGGTCTGAAGCTGCTCATTAACGGGAATGCGGCCGTTTTCGGCCACGGTCACGCCGATCCCCTCCAAGCCGAGATCGCGCGAATTGGGCCGCCGGCCGATCGCCACCAGCAGTTTTTCCGCGGCGAGGGTCTGCCCGTCAGCCAAGGACACCTGGACCGGGCTCGCTTCCGTCCCGGTGGGGACCCGGACCTCCTGGACCGCTACGCCGGTCAGGACGGCAATCCCTTTCTTCTTCAGCTGCAGCCGCAGCGAGGCGCTGACCTCCCGGTCCAAATTGGGAATCAGGCTTTCCAGCATCTCCACGATGGTTACCTTCACGCCGAAGGCAGCCATGATCGAAGCGAATTCACAACCGATCACGCCGCCGCCGACGATTACCAGCGACTCCGGAAGCCGTTCCAGGGCCAAGGCCTCGTCGCTGGTGATCACCCGCCGGCCATCGTATGGAAACCGGGCCGGGATTTGCGGCGCCGAACCAGTGGCGATGATGATCTGCTCGGCTGTGAGCTCCCGGAACGCCCCATCCGCGCCGGTCACCCCGAGCCGGTGCGGGTCGCGGAAGACTGCGGCGCCCCGGATCAACTCCACCTGATGCTGCTGCAAGAGATAGAGCACCCCGTTGACCAGCCGTTTGACCACTCCCGCCTGACGCTCCCGGACCTTGCTCCAGTCCACACTCGGCTGGCCGACGGCGATGCCGTACTCGCCCGCTTTCTGGACCAGTGAAAATACTTTGGCCGACGCCACCAAGGTTTTGGTGGGGATGCAGCCCCAGTTCAAGCAGATTCCGCCGACCTCCGCCCGTTCGATCAGGCAGACCTTCTTGCCGCGCCGGGCCGCCTGAAGGGCCGCCACATAGCCGCCCGGCCCCGCTCCGATCACCGCCACTTGATAATCCACAGGCAATCACCTCGTCCAATGATCTAATCGATATCGCGCTGACCATTTCATCCCATCGTCCGGGATTCCTCCGTCAACCGGCTGTACCGGAGCGAAACGTTGCGAACCGTCAGGCGCTCATCATATTTTTCGCGAAATTGCCCGATTCCCCTTTATTTTTCGTTCCTGAGCTTTTGTGTCCAATCTGTCCTTTAGACAGGGTTTATCATAACGCTTTAGGCGTCGCGGCGGTATGCTTGCCAACCCGGGAAGGCCGCTCTGCCCAGGCGCTCCACCACTTCCGCCACGGCGTGGGCGTCGTGCCGCCCGCTGATGAAGTCCGCCGCCCGCTGCAGCGCCGGGTGGGCGTTGGCTACGGCGACTCCCAGGTCGGCGACTTCGATCATCTCCTGGTCGTTCGGATTATCCCCCATGCACACCGTCTTCAGGTCCGGACGGCCCAAGATTCCGACCAGCTTTTGCAGCGCGGCGCCCTTGGAAACCCCCGGCGGCAACAGCTCCAGAAAATGCGGTTCGGAATAGACCGTCCTGAACAGCTCCGGGCGCTCGGGCAGCCAGGCTTCGACCTCGGCCAAGCGGGCCGGTTCCCAGGAGAGCAAAATCTTAATCCAGGGCCCCGGGAGCTGGTCCATCGCGACCAAGCCGGGGACGAAACCCTCTTTTGCCTTGTGGTTTTCGGTTTCTTCGTTCTTCTGTAGAAAGTAGATTCGCTCGCCATGGTAGACTTCGATTCCCAACTCCGGGAAGCGCGCCATCAGGGCTTGAACGATGGCCCGAATCTCTTCCGCCAACCCCACCTGGAAAAGCCGCCGTCGCGACTCAGGGTCATAAATGACCGCGCCGTTATAGAGGATCAGCGGCGCGTTCACCGGCAACAGCGGCAGATACGGCTCGACCGAGCGCTCCATCCGGCCGGTGGCGATCGTAAAGAGGCCGCCATGATCCACAAAGTACTGCAAGGCCTGCTGATTCTCCCGGCTGATCTGCGACCGGCCGTCCAATAAGGTTCCATCCATGTCGCTGACGAATAAAATTCCGTCATAATTGGTTACGGTCATCCGCCAAACTCCTTTGTTAAACTTCGTTGCCTGCCTTCACTTAAATTATAGCGTATCACGCCGTTCATTTGCCTGATTTGAGCATTTCTTAGTTTAGAATTAACAAAGCCAGGCAGCCCGGAGACGCGCGCCGCGGCCAATTTTGGCAATGAATCCCCCGTTGGAATAAAATCCGAGATGCAACGTATATTATAATTCCGGGGCGTCAATATTAATAACAAAACCAGTGCTTAAGGGGGCGACTCATCATGGAACGCTTGAAAGAACTCTTCGAACAGTTGCATACAGCCGGATACCGCTGGCCGCAGATCAACCAGATCATCCGGGACGCTTTCGGAACCTCGCGGGTCGGCTCTCTCTCCCGCCAGCAACAGGAGCAATTAATCAAGGTCCTGGAGAAATATGCCCGGGCGCATTAGAAGAATATTTTTCCCAATATTTGGGGTTGCCAAGCGCCGCGATTTCCGATAGAATTACACTTGCAAGGGGTTCGGGCGTCAGCCGTCCGGCAGTAGCTTGACCGCCTGTTTTTCCCCGTTAAAACGCTCCGAGGTTCGCGGCGATGGATAATGAAAAATTTCAAAATTTAGTCCTCGAAACGCTGGCCCGGATCAGCCAGGACCTGACCGAGTTCAAGCTGGAGGTCGGCGAAAAGTTTTCCAAGGTGGCCACCAAGGACGAGGTCGGGCAGATCCAAGCGGCCATGGCCACCAAAGATGAACTGGAGCAGATCCGTTCCACCATGGCTACGAAGGACGAGTTGGGACAGATCCATTCCACCATGGCTACGAAGGACGAGTTGGGACAGATCCATTCCACCATGGCTACGAAGGATGAACTAGGTCAGATCCATTCCACCATGGCTACGAAGGATGAACTAGGTCAGATCCGTTCCATCATGGCCACCAAGGAAGAGATCGGGCAAGTCCGTTCTGCCATCACCGCCCAGCAAGATGAACTCAACCGGATCCGCTCGACGATGGCCACCAAAGATGAGCTGGAGCAGATCCGTTCCACCATGGCCACTAAGGAAGAGATCGGGCAAATCCGTTCTGCCATCACCGCCCAACAAGATGAACTCAACCGGATCAGCTCGACGATGGCTACCAAAGATGAGCTGGAGTCGATCCGCTCCGGCATGGCTACGAAGGATGAATTGGGGCAGATTCGTTCCGTCATGTCCACCAAAGACGAACTGGGCCAAATCCGTTCCGCCATGGCCACCAAGGATCAGTTTGAGACGATCCAACAAGCGCTGGTCCGGATCGAAAATGATCACGGCGAAAAGCTGCGCGCTTTATTCGATGCCCGGGAGGTCCAACTCGACGTGAACGAACGGATCTTCGAGATCCTGCACCGCATCGAGGGCAAAGTCGATCGTATCGCCATCAAAGTGGCCAGCCACGAACTGTTGCTGAAGCAAGCCCAGTAAGACTCCAAACTCTTTCAACCATGTCACCGCAGCGCCCCTACCTTCTCCGATGCTCCGGGCATTCCTCTCAATTTTCGGGGTGAAGAATTGAATTATCGACCGAATCGTTGAATTTCTGATTACGGGGATCGAATCGCGGTATTTCATCCGTGAACCGCCGGACTATATCCCTGGATATGGCACGACGAAGTTATTTCTGATGGTAAACTCGACGGGGCCGGGGAAAGGTCGCTTTTGGGCTTGCTTTATCTCTCTTTCTGTGAATCAGTGAGCTCTCTCAGTCGCTCAGCAAGCTCTTTTTGTGGATAAGTAAGCTTGTTTTGTGAATGGGAGAGCTTGCTCAATCATTCAACAAGCTCTTTTTGTGAATTTCTTTACCCGGACCGATGATGGGCCGGCGGTGAACGCCGCTGGCAAGGCCCGAATCTCCTCCACCGCCGCTTCCTGCTCCCTGGCGGCCGCTCAGCGGTCGGGATCGATTCCGTCCCGGACCCAAAGGATGCCGATGTTTTCCCAATCCGACTCGGCCGAGGCGTCCAGATAACGCTCCCACTCATAAATGCCGGTCTCTTTGGACATCCGCTTTGTCTGCATGGTGGTCACATAGTCGGCGAAAATCGCCACCGACCGGACCATCCCGCGTTCCTTGAACATTTTTTGGACTTCGATGACGATCGGCCGGCATTCGGGCGGCAGCGGCTTCAGTTCCCGCATGTCCAAGAAGACTCCGAAACTGGCCGGCAGCTCGCTCAGTATTCTTTGGGATTCCCCGGCCCACTCGCTCATCTCGTCCTCTTTGATAAAGCCGCCCAATGTCAAGCGCACGCCATAATCCGTCTTTTCGACCTTGTGCATTTCCCAGATCCCCCATTTCCTTGATAATTGTTCCGTAACATAACATAAGTGTAATTTATTTACACTTTACCGTTTATGTATCGGGATGCTCCCCATGCCTCTTTAGGTTTTTGATTCCGGCTCCTTCGGCGGGCATGGTGAAAAAAGCGCCGGACCGACGGAAAGTCCTTTGGCCTTGTTTCATCCCGGCCGCTTTGTGTTATGATATAGTAGATGAGTTCGCGGGATTGAACCACCGGAAGAGTAGCCGGGAACCAAACGGCGGCGAACCGCCGGCGCCGGGAGAGGCGCGGCGGTTCGCCCCGAGAAGAAGGCGGGATGAGAATGGGCAAGAAAAGCAATAATTTCGAAAAGAACGGCAGCCACTTGAGCGGCTACAACGCCAAGCTGGCCGAGATGCGGGAGAAAGAGGCCAAACGCCGGGCGGATCTGCAGGCGCAGTATCTTCGGAAGATCCAACAACAGCAGCAGGAAGGGGACGGCCCCCAGCCGGAATGAGCGGGGCCGGAAAGACTCGTTTGCCGCAGATGAGAAAGGTCTTGACCCGGGGTCAGGACCTTTCTCATCGGTTGCGCCCGGTGCCGGGCGTCGTTATGCCAGCCGCTGCAGAATCTCCAAAATCCGCCGGTGATCCGCGGCGGTCTGGGTCTGGTTCAGCTTCAGATCCTGGCGGATCCGCGCTTGATATTCGGCGATCCAGTCCCTTTTGCCGTCCGGTCCGGCCGGCGTCAAAAAGAGATTCGGCCGGACCGCCTGGGGAGACTGGCTCGGGTTGAAGGTCATGATGGAATGATCCAGCAACGTGATCTGGCCGGCCTGATAAAGCTGGCTGGAGATATCGCAGAGTTCGGCGAAGGTTGCGTTCCGGATATCATGGTCCCGGGAGAGTCGCTCCCAGATGGAGTCCGGTTCATTGCCGGCCGGGGCGGCGGCTTGCACCCGGATTGCCGCGAAGCTCTCCTGCCCCGCTTCCGCTTTGGGGACGCTGCCGGACCTTCGGTAGGGGGTGGCTCCGGGGGCATCGATGGTACCGGAGACATTCATGGTGATTGCTCCTTTCGAATCGGCCATCGCCGCGCCAGTCGGGGCGATGGTTCCTTTGATAACTAACGGCTGGTTTCGACAATTTTTGGTGAATTCCTCTTGATGAGGGCAACGACATTTATTTCCCGAAATGCCTTATTTTTTGTCTTGAACCGCCGGAAAGCAAGTATAAATCTTTCCCGCCTCACATTCAAAAACGGTGATCGATCCATCCCGTTCATTCGCTGGGATCGCCCGTCCCTCACAAAGCACCTGCAGCGGTTCCGGGGTCCGAATTCGACACGGTTTGGATTCCTTCGCGGTGACCGTCGCGCTTTGCAACGCGCCATTCTCCCAGGTGATACTCACTTCGAAGCCGCCCCGGGCGCGCAACCCCTTGACAAAACCGCTTTTCCAATCCGCCGGCAGCGCCGGCAGCAACTCAATCGCTCCGGCATGGCTTTGCAGCAACATCTCGGCAATCCCCGCCGTGCCTCCGAAATTGCCGTCGATCTGAAACGGCGGATGATCGTCGAATAAATTGGGCAACGTGGAACGTCTCAATAACTCCAATAAATTTTGGCAGGCTTTTTCTCCGTCGGCCAACCGGGCCCAAAAATTGATGATCCAGGCGCGGCTCCAACCGGTATGCCCCCCGCCATGGGCCAACCGTCGCTCCAGGGTGACCCGGGCTGCCGCAGCCAATTCCGGAGTATCTCGGACGGTAATTAGATTTCCCGGATATAGCGCGAAAAGATGGGAGATATGCCGGTGGCCCGGTTCCGCTTCATCATAATCCTCGGACCACTCTTTGAGCTGGCCGTATTTGCCGATCTCCGGCTTGGGAAGCCTGGGGAGCGCGGTATTCAGCGCCCGGAGAAAATCGGCGTCATCCCGGTCCAAAATTGCCGCCGCTTGGAGGCAACAGTGGAAAAGCGAAACGATAATCTGACTGTCGATGGACGGCCCCATGCATAAACAGCCGCACTCGCCATTGGGCAGAATGTACGTATTTTCAGGGGATACGGAGGGGCAGGTAACCAGGCGGCCCGAGGGGTCTGCGATTAAGAAATCGAGGAAGAATTGGGCTGCTTCTTTCAGCGTGCCGTAGCTTCGCTCCAGGAATTGCCGGTCGCCCCCGAATTGATAATGCTCCCACAGATGCAGGCAAAGCCAGGCCGCTCCCATCGGCCAAAAAGTGGCCGGAATATAAACATCCTGTGGCGCGGTATCCGCCCAGATATCGGTATTATGATGCGCCACAAAACCGCCGCAGCCGTACATCGCTTGCGCGGTCCGGCGGCCCGGTTCCCGCATCCTTTCGAGCAGATCGAATAACGGCTGATGGCATTCGGGCAGATTACCGATCTCGGCGGGCCAATAATTCATCTCGGTATTGATGTTAATGGTAAATTTACTGTCCCACCGGGGCAGAAACTCCTGATTCCAGATTCCCTGCAGATTGGCAGGCAAGGAACCGGGCCGGCTGGAACTGATCAATAAATAGCGGCCGAATTGAAAGTATAACGCGACGAGGCCCGGATCGGATCCGCCAGCCTTCACCCTGGCCAGTCTTTCGTCGGTAGCCAGGCGCTCCAGCGCAAGGTCGGGTTCTACCGCGTTGATCTGAAGCTGCACCCGCCCGAAAAGTGCCTGATAATCTCGGAGATGCCGGGCATACAGTTCGGTGAAGGATTTTTGAGCCGCCGCAGCCAACCGCTGGATGCACGCAGCCTCCGGATCCGTCTCCCGGAAAGAGGTCGCCGCAGCCAAGATGAACAGCACCGAATCAGCCCCCGCAACCAGCAGGTTCTCTCCCAAAGTAGCGACCCGGCCGCCGGTGGGGATGGCGCGGAGGCCGGCCCGAAAATCAACCCCGCCTCCCCCGCAATTCCCCCGCATCATCAGGGTGTCAGCGTTCAACGCCGCAGTGCGGTCATAGTATCGTCCCCGTTTCAGACTGGCGCGGCAATGGATCCGGCCCGGCCGATCGGAGCTCAGACGGATAATCATGACTTGATCCGGTGCGCTGACAAAGATTTCCCGGGTATAGGTGACCCCTCCGCCGGAGTAAACGACTTGAACGACGGCCCGGTTCAGGTCGAGTTCGCGGTGGTACGATTCGACCGCCGCTTCCTGGCAATCATCATGGAAATAGAGATCACCCAGGGATTGATAAGGCCGGGCGCTTTCCGGAGTCCCCGCCAAGGTCAATGCGGCTAATCTTTCGGCTTCCCGAATCCGCCCCGCCAGGATGAGGCGGCGGATCTGCGGCAAATAGTTCAAAGCCTCGGGATTGTTCCGATCCCGCGGACCCCCGTACCAGACAGTGTCCTCGTTCAGCTGAATATGTTCCGTTTGGACCGCGCCGAAGACCATCCCGCCCAATCTGCCGTTGCCGATGGGCAAAGCCTCCTCCCAAGTCCGGGCCGGTTGTTTATACCATAAAGACAATGGCTTCGCCACGCTCGGCTCCATCGTTCATCTCCCTCTCCGTCTGCTTTTTTAAGGCTGGAGTTATTCACCGGGACAATACTCAAACCAGTCAAAATCCGCCGCGACCCGGTTGCCGTTCCCGCCGTTGGCGGCATACATCCCCACCAGTGTGCCGGTATGGTGTTTCCCGATAGTTATCCCTTCATCGCTTAAGAAAGAGGCATCGTCCACCCGCCCTACCATTTTCCAATTCTGCAGCTCATCGCGATAATAAAACTCCCGCAGCTGTCGGTCCACCGAAACTCTCAGGAAAAGCTGATTCCGCCGGATACTCTCGCTCTCCCCCAGACAACGGCGGATATTGTTCCGGTTTTCGATCAAGCGGACTTTTAAGCCGTTTTCATAGATCAGGCATAAGGCGATGAAGGAATAAAGCCCCCGATAACAGATGAGTCCCGCTTCTTCCCCGTTGCAGCCGGGATGAAACTCCAGTTTCAAGCCGGCGGAATAGCGATGGTGTTTTTCGCGGCGCAAGATGATATTGCGCGCTTCTTTGGAACCCGGCGCCGCATTGCCGGTGAGAATCCGCAAATAACCGGGGCGCTCCTTCAGTGACCACGCCGCGGGATCGGGGTTCCGCACAAACTGCCAATCGAAGCTCAACTTCACCGAGTCAAAGTCATCCCGAAACCGCTCCGCATAGCGGACCGCCGGAAGGCCGGGAACGGTTTGGATCGCACTCGGGCCCTTGCCCTCATTCACCAGTAGCCAGCCGTCTTCGGTCCACCGCACCGGATCCAAGGCCGTCTCCCGGCCCAAGGTGGTAAACCGGCCTTGATTGGGCCGGCCGCACAAGTAAACCATCCACCAGTCGCCTCCTTGCGTCTGAACCAGCTTGCCGTGGCCCGCCCTTTGAATCGGGGCGTCCGGATCGGTCTGGGTCAGCACCGGATTGTAGGGGCTGGGCTCATAAGGTCCGTAGAGATTCCGGGAGCGGGCCATGGTGACCCGGTGGCCGTACTCGGTGCCGCCCTCCGCTAGCATAAGATAGTAAAAACCGTCTTTCTTCAGAAGGTGGGGGCCCTCCGGCGACTTGCCGCCGGTCCCTTGCCAAAGCGTGACCGGTTCTCCCGCCGCCGCGCTGCAATCCCGGTTTAAACGGAGGAGCCTCCCCTGGTGTAACACCATATAATGCGTCCCGTCGTCATCCACGAAATGGGAGGGATCGATCCCGTCGACATCCACAAAGAGCGGTTTGGAATAAGGACCCTCCGGCCGGTCGGCGGTAAGGATCATTTGCCGCCGGATGATCTTGCGGCCGGCCTCGGCAATCTCCCCGTTCAGGCGCAGCGTGGCAAAGATATAAAACTTCCCGTTATGATAGGAGAGGTCTGGCGCCCAGACTCCGTGCGAATCATCGATACCGCTCAGATCCAGATAATCGTCCCGGGTGATGGCGTGGCCGATAATCTCCCAATGGACCAGATCCCGGGAATGGCTGATCACAATCGCCGGGAAATACTCAAACGTGGAATTCACCATGTAATAATCTTCACCCACCCTGACCACGGAAGGATCAGGAAAGAATCCGGTCAATACCGGATTCGTGTAAAAGGGGGCTTGTTTCATGGTCGCTTCTTCTCCCTCAAAATCGCACCAAAGAAAAACAGTAGGTTACCTGAGACGCTGAAGCTGCCCGGTAGCCTACCGTTATTTCTCCGGCCAGTTTCCGACTGGGTAATGCTGAGCTTATTTCTTCATGGCGGCGTCAAAATCGGCCTTGGCTTTCTCCAGCCGTTTCGCCCAGTCATCCAACATTTCTTTAGCGGTCAGCTTCTTGAGCATGACGGCCTGAATTTCCGGTTCAACCACGCCCGATCGGATCGTGCTATATTCCGGCAGGTAATAGGGGGCGGCGTAAAAATGGGTCCGCGCTCCGGTAAATCCGGCCACGCCCACTTTCATGTAGGGCTTCTCCTGCAGCCAGCTCTCATGGACGCAATCTTGATTGACCGGAATCTCACCCAGGATTTTCGCCCAAGCCGATGCCTGTTCCTTCGAGGCCATGAACTCCATGAACTTCCAGGCGGCGTCTTTGTTCTTGGACAGCTTGAACATTACCAGGCCGGAAGGGTTGGGCGCCGGCAAGTTCAGATAGCCTTTTTGGCTCTTGAGGAAAAACGCTTGAAACTTGGATAAATCGCTGCCAAACGCCTTCTCGTGGGAAGCCGCCGAACCCAGGTTATGAATGATCGTCGCGGCTTTCCCCGACTGGAAGGTCGCCGCCAGTTCCACCCAGTTCTTGGTGATATCGTCTTCCGGGGTGACCCCATTATAGAGGCTCAGATATTTTTCCACGAATTCAACGTGCTTGGGATCATTGACGGTACATTTGCCTTTTTTGGTGAAGAATTCGGTGATCCCCGAATAGGAGTACATCAAATACTCAATGAATAAGGCGCTCCCGTTGCCGCCCCGGATACTCAGGCCATATCTGCCATTCGTTCTATCATTCAGTCTTTTGACGCTGCTGAAAAATTCATCCCAGCTCTCCGGGATCTTGAGGCCCGCCTCTTTAAACCAGTCGCTGCGGGCCCAGACGATCCACCCCGGCCCTCCCGAGATCGGCAGGCCGTAGAGCCGGTGTTTCTTGACGTCCAGATTCTTGAGGTTATTCAGGACATCCTTGCTGTATTTACCTTTCAAGCCGGACTTCTTTAAATAGCTGTCCAAAGGCACCAGGTCGCCTTTGGCGATATAAGTGGATTCGGTAATGATATGGCCGATGTCCGGAGGAGTTCCGGCAGCCAGCGCCATGTCGAGCTTCTGGTTATAATCCTTGGCATTGCCGGGCAAACCGAGAAAATTGACCTTGATATTGGGATATTTGGCCTCAAAGGGTTTGATCACATCTTCCCGGATGACTTGCTCCCGTTCCGGCGTAATATTCACTCCCCAGTAGGAGATGGTAACCCGTTTCTCCGCGGGCTTGGCATAGACGGTAAATCCCAGCGATACCAGCAAGACCGTAGCCATCATCCAATTGATCGTTCTGCGAAACATTTTCTCTTTTCCTCCCTTTTATTTTATCAACCGCACCGGTTCTGGCGGTTTTGAGCCCCATTAGCCCTTGACAGCTCCCGATCCCAACCCGCTGATCAGATATTTCTGAACATAGGCAAACAAGATGAGCGGCGGTATCAGCGCGATCAAGCTTCCCGCGGACAATGACGCGAAGTCGATGCTGTATTCACCGATCATGTAGCGCAGCCCCACCGGAATGGTGAAATTGTTCTGGTCGGTAATGAATGAGAAAGCATGCAAGAAATCGTTCCAGCTATTGATAAAGGCAAATGAAGCGATCGCGACCATGCACGGCAGAATAACCGGCGGTATCAAGGTCGCCAGTATCCTTACCCGGGTGGCTCCGTCCACCATGGCCGCTTCATCCACTTGCACGGGGACATTATCGATAAAGCCCTTCATCAACAGGGTCTGAAACGGAATGGAACCGGCGATCGTGGTAATGATCAAGGCGTACGGCGTATTGATCAGGCCGATATTCTTAAAGATGATGAATTGCGGAATGATGATCATAACCCCCGGGATAAACTGCGTGGCCAGGATGAGCAACATGAACAGTTTCTTTCCTTTGAACTCAAAGCGGCTTAAGGCATAGGCGTTCAATAACGAAAAGAGCAGCACGAAAAGTACGGAGATCACCGCCACAAAGAGGCTGTTATTGAAGTAGGTTATAAAATGATTCTTGGTCCAGACGTACCCGTAGTTCTCCAAGGTCGGCGGATTCGGAAGGTAGCGCACCATGCCGGTCATGACGTCACCCCCCCGCTTCAACGAGGTAGCCAGGGCCCAGAGAAAAGGGGTCGCCACAAAGATCAGCAGCAGCAGCAGGGGCAGATACAATGATATTATCCGGCGGACGGACCTCTTCAGCTTGGTTTTATTCATCGATACCCCTCCCGAACTTGTTGAGACTGAGATAGAGCGCGGCAAAGAGCAACAGGATGCCGAAGATCACGACCGCCAGCGCCGAACCGTAACCGAGATTGCCCTCAACCACCGCGGTTTGCATCAGATAGATCGGCAGCGTGGTCGTGAGCCGCATCGGCCCGCCCCCTGTCAAGGTGAAGATCATATCGATCGAATTGAATTCCCAGATCGACCGCATCAGGGTCGTAAAGACAATCGCCCCTTTTAGGTAAGGCAAAGTGATATAAAAGAATTTTTTTAGCGGACTGCAGCCATCGACGGCGCAGGACTCATAGATCTCCCGCGGGATGGTCTGGAGGGCGGCCAGCAGGGTGATGGCGAAGAACGGCAACCCCCTCCATAATTCGGTGATCACGATGGCGGGAAAAACCGTGTTGGGATTCCCCAGCCAGGCCACGGTATCCTTGAGGACTCCCGTGTCTTTTAGGACGTAATTGAAGAGTCCGATATGCTGATTGAGGATTAGCAGCCAGAGCATCGTCGTGAGCACGCCGGAGACGGCCCAGGGGGCAAACACCAGGACTCGGGCAAGCCCTCGCCCCCTAAAGACCTGATTCAGCAGTAAGGCGACGGCTAAACCGAGCACCAGCTGTAAAAAGACCTCCCAGAAGACCCATTTTGCCGTAAGCAGCAAAGCCGGGTAAAAAAGGGTGTCGCCGCCGAAGATGGTTTGAAAATTTTGTAAACCGGCGAAGCCCGCCTCATACAACCGGGCATAAGAGAAGTTTTGAAGGCTCAGTTGAAATACGCTGGCTACCGGGTAAAAAATGAGGATGCCCAAGAGAATCACAGTGGGCGCGATCAGCAGGTATGGAAAATACTTTTCACTCTTACGGCCGGATGGATTGCTTGCTGCTTTCAGAGCCCGGCCCGGCTCGCTTCCCGATTGAATCATTACTACACCTCGCTAGCGAAGGACTCATGCCGTTGCCTATATTTCGATTGTACCCCGAACCGCCGCGCGATGTAATAAAGCGGATTCGACAGATTGTTTGTTATCTTTCACTCTTTCTTTACAGCGTCATGAATTCCGGAACTCGGTCGGCGTGTAGCCGGTGTATTTCTTGAAAAGCACGCTAAAATACTGGGCGTTGCTATAACCGACTTTCTCAGCCACTTCATAGGTTTTTAAATCGGTGTTCCGGATCAGTTCCTTGGCTTTTTCAACCCGGGTTTGCATCAGATACTCGCTGAGGTTGACCCGCATATACTTTTTAAAGAGCGTGCAGATATAGGTATGGGATACGTGGACTTCCTTCGCGATCTGATTCAAGGAAAGGTTCTTCTGATTGAAGTTCCGGTAGACATAATCGACGATCTTTTTGAAGACTGCCACCTGAGAACTTTCGTTATGACGAATGCTGTCAATATGGATGATGCCGCTCTTTTTGAGAATCGTTCGCATCTCTAAGGCCTGCAACGCTTCCTGATACGACAATGGAATATTCCGAGGGCCTTCATAGAGGTTGCCCACTCCAATGTCCAAAGTCATTTTCAGCCGGTTCTTGAGGCGTTGCTGAATCTCTTCCAGCGCATCGACGATACGGTCGTTGGACTCGGCATCGCTCTCCTTGCAATTGAAGATCAGCTGGAGATAAGGTCTGGCCTCAACCAGCGCTATCACCCGACCCTCTTCAGCGATGAATTCACCGCAGACGTTATAGATGGACTGAAAACTTAACTCCGGGTCCCGCTGGTCTTTCCCAGCCGCGCCGTTTTCCGGCTCGGCGACAGCGAGCGCCGCCACGCAAAATTGCCGGCCCGGAAAAGAGATGTTGAATAGGTTGGCCTCCTCTGCCAGTTGCGCTTCAGCGACCTTCCCCCGGAGCAGATCGTTCAGGAATTGACGGCGCAGCAGCAAATTGGCCCGGTCCGATCTCTCCCGCCAGTTTCGTTCCTCGATCAGTTCGGCGCGGGCTTTGATGACCGCATCCAAGATCTCTTGATTGGCGGCGTATTTCAGAATATAGCCGTTCGCTTTTAAGTGGAGCGCTTTCCTGGCGTATTCAAAATCATCGTAAGCGGTCAGAAAGATCACTTTGGCGCGGGGCAAACCCTCGTGGATCCGTTCACTCATCTCCAAACCGTCCATGAAAGGCATCCGGATATCGGTGAGCACGATATGCGGTTTATGGGTTTTCGCCAGTTCCAGTCCTTCCAGCCCATTTTCGGCGGTAGCCGCCACTTGGAAACCGTGCTCCTCCCAACGGATGTTCTTGGCGATTCCCAGCCGGATCACTTCGTCATCATCCACGATCAATACTTTCAACATGTTTTCCACTGTCCGGACATCCTCCCGCAAAAGGCAACCGCACGGTTACCTTGGTTCCTTCTCCCACAACGCTCGTGATTTGCAGCCCGTACTCCCGGCCGAAGTGCAGCTTCAGCCGCTGATTGACATTGCGTAAGCCGAAAGTGATCGGTTCGGCGGCCAGCTCCGGCACTTCCAGCGACTCGGTCAATTGGCGGAGCCGTTCCGGTTCGATTCCCACGCCGTCATCGCTGATCTCAATGACGATATCGTCGGCCCCCTGATACCCGGTGATCCGAATCAGCCCCGGATCGATCTTATTTTTGATCCCATGATAAATTGAGTTTTCCACGATCGGTTGCAACGTCAGCTTGATAATCGGACTGTTCAGGATCGTCTCGCTGACTGCGAATTGGAAATCTAAGCCCTTGCTATAGCGGATCTTCTGAATCGTCAGATAATGGTGGACATGTTCCAGCTCTTCCCGGAGCAGGATCAGCTCCTTGCCTTTGCTGATCCCGATCATAAAAAAGCGGGTGATCGCGTTCACCATGGTACTGGCTTTTTGATTTTCATTGAGATCGATGAGATGTTTGATCGAGGCCAGGGTGTTATAGAGAAAATGGGGATTGATCTGGGATTGTAGGGCCAGCAGCTCCATTTTGCGTTTCTGCTCCTGCTCCTCCCGCACCTGGCGCAGCAGATTTTTCACGCTCCCCAGCAGTTCGGAGAGGCCTTTCGCCAACACGCCGATCTCATTGCTGTCTTTAATATCGAAGCGCACCTCCAGATCGCCGTTTTGCACCTTGCGAACCTGCCGCGACAGATAACTGATGGAATTGGACATACTGCCGGCCAGAAAGGTTGCGACGACGGTCGAGATCAAGATGAGCAGCAAGATGATGAGCAATGAAATATACTTGATCTGGCCGGCTTTCTCCAAAATATCGCGCTCCGGGACAATGGCCGCAATCAGCCACTGGTTGACCGGCAGGGTGTTAAAAAACACCAGCATCTTCCGCTTCTTTACGCTGCGGATAGTGAAGCTTCCCTCGCCGCCCGCCCGTTTCCGGATCAAGGCGATCTCCGGCCGGCCGATGCCGTACTCTTCCTTGGCCTTCCGGGAGAATAAGATCCCATCCGGGCTGATCAGGGCCAGATAGCCGTTGGGGCTGACTTTGATGTTGGCTAACAGCTGATAGAAATAAGCGCTTTTCAGGTTGAGCAGCACGATGCCGTTGACGCGGGAATCGCTCCGGCCGATCAGTTTAAAAACGCTCATGACCTGTCTGGGACTGACTGTATCGAAGACCGTATCCCGGTGCCGGTTCAACCAATAATAACCGGTCGGCGATCCCTGGTATTTTTGCAGCCATTCGTCGATAGCGATGCCGGTACGCTTCGGGATGGACTCCCGCTGCAATTGAAACTCGCTGCCGTCGTTCAGCCGCGCGTAAATGGAGTCGATCATCTGAAAATAATTGAGGTAGATATCGTTGAACGTCTTGTTCAGGTTGATATAATTGACGATCCGCCGATAGCTGTCGGCGTCGGTTCCGGGGCGTTCGGCGCTCAGCTGCAGGGCGTTTTTAAAAGCCCGGTCATTTTCGATGGCGTATAATTGTCCGAAAGCCGTGGTCAATTTGTCATTGATAATCCCATTCGTCTGGAGGATGGTATCCTGCAAAAGGTAATAGGCATTCTCCCGCAACTGCCGCACCGCCGACAGATAGGAACAGAGGCCGGTTAAAAAGACCGCCAGGATGATCACGGGCAGAAAGCCGAGCAGCAACTTGGTTTTGATGGGCAGGTTGGTAAGCCGCCGGTTCATGATCAGAGCCACTGGCCGAAGAAGGCCAGGACTTCCCGGCGCATCGCCGCGGTCTCATAGTGCCCGCTGTGGCTGTAACTTCTCACCTGCCAGGCCTCAGGCCGCTGGTAATTTTGATAGACGATCCGCATCTCCCGGTCGATCTTGGCGACGCCGGCCGCCGGCGTCTGCAGGTCGGCCTGCCCGGCCAGGCTGAGATGGGGCCGCGGGGCAATCAAACCATTGATGCTTGCGGTGCTGAAATGTTTTAAGAGCCCGGGCACGTAAGAATAGACGCCGTGCCGGTCCAGGCCGCGGCTTTCGATGAGCGTCTGAAAATCGATCAGCGCGCACAGATCCACGCAGACTCGGATCCGCTCATCCAGCGCAGCCAGCCACCAGGCCATGATCCCGCCCATCGAGATCCCCACCGTGCCGATGCGGCCGCCGTCAACCTCCGGCCGGAGCGTCAGATAATCGACGGCCTTGAGGCTATCGTAAACCATCATGCCCCACAGCACCTGGCCGGACCATAACATCCCCTTGAAGATCTCGCTCTCGGTCCGGCCGCGCCGTTCGCCGAAAGCCCAGGCGTCGATACAGAGCACCGCATAGCCCCGCCCCGCCAGCTCCGCCGCGTAGACCGGCCGCTGTAGAAATTTCCTCCCGGCCAGCAATTCTTCCTTGCCGATCTCATATTCGCCGCCGTGGGCGTGATTGTACAGGACCGCCGGCAGTTTTCCGGTGATCTTTTTGGGTTTCACAAAATAGGCCGGCACCGGCTCCAGCCCGTTCAGATCGAGGACCAGCGTTTCGACAAGATACGATTCATACTCGGTTTCCTTGATGGTTTCCGCGGTAACCCCACGCTCCCGGGGCGGCAGGTCCCCCAGCAAGCTGTAGAGTTTTTGACGTTCAGCAGTCCGTTCCGCCATTCATCCCATCTCCTCGTCCGCAACCGATGATTTCCAAATATAACTATGATTCGACTTCCTTCGTCCGCTTCCTTGTTTTACCGGGGTTCAAAGATCGAGTTACAAAAACAACGGTCAAACATGGTTCCCCTTTCTTCCACTTCCTTGATCCGCTTCCTTTAAAGAGAGGGGAAAGGCACTCCGGCGACTACTGGCTCCCAGGTGGCTCAAGGGGTGAGTTCGCTGGCCCAAAAAACGACCCATAATCATCAGCTCGCTCAGTCACTCAGCAAGCTCTTTTTGTGGATGAGCAAGCTCGCTCAGTCGCTCAGCAAGCTCTTTTTGTGGATGAGCAAGCTCGCTCAGTCGCTCAGCAAGCTCTTTTTGTGAATAAGCAAGCTTGCTCAGTCGCTCAGCAAGCTCTTTTTGTGGATAAGCAAGCTCGCTCGGTCGCTCAGCAAGCTCTTTTTGTGGATGAGCGAGCTCGCTCAGTCGCTCGGCAAGCTCTTTTTGTGGATGAGCAAGCTTGCTCAGTCGCTCAACAAGCTCTTTTTGTGAATAAGCAAGCTTGCTCAGTCGCTCAGCAAGCTCTTTTTGTGGATAAGCGAGCTTGCTCAGTCGCTCAACAAGCTCTTTTTGTGGATAAGCCAACAAAGTTGAAGGATGAAAATGTCGAAGTGCGACCCCTTGCCCCTTAAAGGGGAAAGCACAAGGCTTTGAAGTGGATCAAACATTGTTTTATCTGCGCCGAAGCATGGTGGTTATTCTTTTAAAGGACGAAAGGATCATGATGGCTGCATGGCGGCCCGGATCCGGAATGGAGGGCGGGGACCCCGGACCGGTCGAAGCCTGGGGCGGCTGGACGGAATGCCGGAGCATCATTCCGGAGCAATAAAAACCCGGCGGAAGGTCCGAAAACCGCTCCGTCGGGTTTTAAAAAGGGGGGTGAAAGTGAAAAAGTTTGGGTTTCTATCTGATCATAACGTTCCCACAGCCATTTAGTTTCAACGCCGGAAAAATTTTTTCTTTTTGAGCAGGGATCATTGTAAACCGGCTCACCGCTGCGGCCTTCAAACCTTACCGCCGCGCAGCACCCGGCAGACTCCGGCCAAAAACTCGCGGATCCGGTACAGCTCGCTCTCCTTGTTCCGGGCGCGCCAGAGTTCGGCGTACTCGCCGAACCAGTTTTCGAAAGCGGCCGCCAGTGCGCCGGGGCTGAGAATCGCTTGCTCCGGCGGACGGCCCTCTTCCGCGCTCTTGATCCAGATTCCGAGGGCCTGGAAGAGGGCGGTGCCGCGCGCCGCCATCTGCAACTCCCGCAAGTCGAGCTGCCGTTCATCCGGCACCCGGCCCGTCAGAGCGGCGATCCGCTCGGCTCCTCGCTGTGCCGCGGCGTATCCTTCGGCCAAAGCCCGCTCGGTCCATCCGGCGATGGTTTGGCGCAACATCGCCTCTCCCCAGGTCTGGCCGCACCGCCTTTCATACCAGAGGTCAATGTCGCACCAGGTCACAGGGGCTTTCCGGGAGATGTCGTCCAGGATCTCCAACAGTTGCCCGGTGGCGTCGCCGAACTCGATCCGGGCGATGGCCGCTCCCAACTCCGGCTGGGTCCCCGGCTCCGCCGGATTCCAGGAGAAGGCCGCCCCGTAGATCATCCCGGGGATCGACGCCGCCAGCGGCTGGATATGGCCGTGGTCGCCCCAGTCGGTATTCAGCACGCCCAGAGCCTGGTATTCCCGGCCGTAGCCGGCCATTTTGGCGATGTTGCGGAACGACCCTTCCAGATTGGCGATGAGCCGGTCCCAGGCGTCGACCGCGGGGCAGACATACTGCGGGATGCGGTGGGCGGCGAAGGTCCGGGTCCCCTCGGGAGTGGCCTCGGCGCTGTAGTTCCAGTTCAGGGCGACCACCTCCGGCGGGAGCTCCGGCAACAATTCGGCATGATTCAGAATGATGTCGCCCCAGAACAGGACCTGCTTGCCGTAGGACTGGACGTGGGCGATGATCTGCTTCAGGAAATCGACATACAGCCGGCCCTTGCCGACTTTTGCGGCCAGCTCCCGATTCTTGCCCTCGCCGAGGTCAAAGGTCTCATCGCAGCAGATGTTGAATTTGTCGGAAGTGAACAAGGGCAGGAACTCGTCGATCATCCCTTTGACGAAGGCGATGCTGCCGGGGTTGGAGACATCGAGCGTATGATGGTGCTGGCGGTCGATCCAGGAGTAGTCCCGTCCATCCCCGGGCAGTTCATTGAGTTCTGCGAAGGATTGGGTCCGCAACACCTGGTAGAGATGGCCGAAGGTCGACAGGCACGGCACCAGTTCGATATGGCGCTCCCGGCAATAGGCGTCCAAACGCAGGATCTCCTCGGCGGTGAGCGGATCCTGCCCCATCCAGACCTCGGACTGGCTCCCGAAAGCGAAGCTATGCTCGATATACAGCTGGAGCTGGTTCAGTTTATAAAAGGCCATCCGGTCCGCCAGCTCTTTCAGGGTGGCCAGGGTCGGCACTTTGCCGCGGGTTACGTCGTGCATGAAGCCCCGGTAACGAAAAGCCGGGTAATCGGCGATCTTCCGGCAGGCCAGCTCTCCGCCCTCGAGCCGGAAGAGCTGCCGCAGGGTTTGGACTCCGTAAAAGAGTCCCGCCGCGTCCGCCCCGGCGATGAGCACCGCCGCCGGTTCGATGGAGAGCGTGTAGGATTCCGGCGGCCCGCCCGCCATGGTCAACACGATGCCGTACGGTTCGGTCCGGCCCGTAAAGGCCCGGCCGAGCGCCGGCCGGATCCCGGACGCCGCGGCCGCCTCGCGCTGGAGCGTCAGCGCGGTCTCCAACAGGCCGGCGGGGTAAGCGGCATCCAAAAGGATCCGCATCTCCGGCCGGAGCTGAAACCGGCCGGTCATTTCGGTCATGCTTTGAGGATTCGGAAGAAGCCTCCCGCTCATACCATCCCATCCCTTCTAATGCGGCTGTTTCCACTGAATCTATATTTCTAGAAGCGTTGTGATAAAGTCCTCAAATTCGGAAATCACTCTTTCAATTCAATGGACTAAAAAACGACTCTACACTTGCTTCTCTGAGCTTTTGTGTTCACCCCGACCTTCGGACGGGGTTTATCACAACGCTTCTAGGCAATCTCGAACAAGCTGCGGACCTTCAGTCCCTCCCGCAACTCGGCCAGACCGGTCCCAGCGGGCAGACTGGCCCGGTCGATGACGATGCGCCGCGTTTCGCCCGGCCAGAGGTCGAAGTAATTGTCGCTGAAGCGGCAGTCGAACGCCGCGCTGTCCAGCTCGACGTACTTGGCGAGCGACTCCGCCCGGAGCCGGCAGACATATTGGCCGTCCGTCGCTTCGACCTCCCACTGGATCCGGGGATCTTGGAGCTCGAAGTGTTTGGGCTTGACAAACAATACCGTCCCCGCCCCCACGGGAGTCCCGTCCACGGTGAGGGAATAGGCCAGATAGACATTCATCCGGGTCGCCTGGTCGGGCAGCGCCTGTTCGAAATCCAACTGCAGGCAGCATTCGGCCCGGAGCGGCGCCACCGCTACGTCGATCCCGCCCTCGGCCAGTACGGCGCCGGAGCCGTTGTGTAGCAGCTTCCAGTCCAACCGGCCCCGGATCGCGGCCAAGCTGTCGTTGTTGACATAGAGGTCGGCCTTGGAGCCGGTTTCGCAGGCCGAGGCCAGGATCGGCGCATAGAACCGTTTCGCGAAGTAGTGCAAGGCCTTCCAACGGCCGTAATAGTCGATGCTGGCCCAGGAGGCCACCGGCCAGCAATCGTTGAGCTGCCAGTAGATCGTCCCCATGCAGCGGCCCCGGTTCCGCCGCCAGTGCTCGACGCCGTATTTCATGGCCTCGCCCTGCAGCACCTGAGAGGCGTAGAGCAGGGAGTCGAGATCCTTGGGGTATTTGAAATTGTCCGCGATATGGTAGAGAATCTTGCCGTTGGCCGCCGGATTCTTCTGGTGCTTCTCCATGACATAGGAGAAGATGTTGCGATCCTGCGGCAGGGTGAAAGATTCCACCGTCTTCAGGCAGGGAAAGGACTGGAACCCGAACTCCGACGTGAACCGGAAGTAAAAGTCGCGATAGGCGGTGAAGGGTTTCAGGCCGTGCCAGACATCCCAGTAATGGACGTCGCCCCGGTTTTCGTCGTTAGGATCGTCGAACCAGCCGCCCGAAGAGGGGGAAGACGGCCAATACGAAGTGTTCGGATCCTCGGCCGCGGCCACTTCCGGCAGCAGCTCCTCGAATTGTTTCACATAGTCGTGTTTCTGCTTGGCCGGTTTGTCCTTGAATTTGCCGGTCCAGAACCATTCCAGCTCGTTGTTGCCGCACCACATTCCCAAACAGGCATGATGCCGGATGCGCCGGATGTTGTCCGTGACTTCCCTGCGGATGCTCTCGGCAAACTCCGGGGTCACCTGGTACATCGCGCAGGCGAACATCAGATCGTGCCAGACGATGAGGCCGTACTGGTCGCAGCAGTCGAAGAACTCGTCGGCCGGATAGACGCCGCCGCCCCAGATCCGGATGCAGTTGAAATTGGCCGCCACGCAATCCCGGATCAGTTGCTCGGTCCGTTGCAGGGTACAACGCGCCAGCAGGTTATCCTCGGGGATGTAGTTGGCGCCCATGGCGAAGATGGAGACCCCGTTCACCTCGAACTCGAAAGTCTCGCCCCACCGGTCGGCGGCGCGCTTCAGCCGCAGGGTCCGCAGGCCGATCCGGCAATGCCGTTCGTCAAGCACCGCGCCTTCCTGCCACAACACCACCTCCACTCCGTAGAGCGGCTGCTCGCCGTAGCCGTTGGGCCACCATTTCCGGGGATCGGCGACGGCCAGCCGCAGATGGTTCTCGTCGTCCGCCGCATCCATTGCGACGCTGGTGCGTTCGCCGGTGGGCGCGATCAGATGGACGCCGATCCGGCAAGGCGCGGCGCTCCATTTTCGCAACCGGACCCGGATGTCGAGGAAGACTCCATCGTCCCCATGGTCCTGGGTGATATAGACGTCCTCAATGCGGGCGTCACGGTAGGCGCAGAGGCTCAGCGGACGCCAGATTCCGGCGTCGGGGATCTGCGGGCCCCAGTCCCAACCGAACATGTAATGGGCTTTCCGGAGATAAGGATAGCCGGCCATCGAGCCGGTGGCGTGATACAGCGGCTGCTCCCGGTCCTTCTCCTCGATGTAGCGGAGCGGCGAGCGGACGGTGACGCGAATGACATTGGTCCAAAGCTTCAAAAGGCTCTTCACATCCAGTTCGTAACGGCGGAACATATTGTCGGTGGCCGCCAGATAGCGGTCGTTCACCGTGATTTCGGTGAAGGTGTCCAGCCCCTCGCAGACCAGGAAGACCTTGTCGCTGTCCAGGACGGCCCGGTCCACCTCGAACTCCCGTTCATATTCATAGTCATAGGCCGCGATCTCCTTGGCCTGGTCCTCATTGTCGCGGTAAAACGGATCGGCGATCCGGCCCGCCGTGAGCAAGTCGTTGAAGACCGATCCCGGTACCGTGGCGGCCAACCATTCCGGTTGGCCGGTGCGGCGCATCCGCCAGGCGCCGTTCAATTGCAGCTTCATCATTTATAAAGCCTCCCGCAGCCTTGCCGGCTGTTGTCGTTATCGCCGAACTCAGCGGCTCTGCTCGAAAAACTCCCTGAGAAGCTCCTGAGCCACGCCGTCTTCCTTAATGATTCTGATTTTTTGGGCGGTCTCCTCCACCAGCAGCTCCAGCAATGCGTTCCCTTTTTCAGCCGAGGCCGCCGCAGGGTCGCCCGCGAAGTGCGTCGGGTGATCGGCATACCACCAGATGCCCGTATAGATATTCTTCAAACCGGTCGCCGGATCCTTGAAATGATCCAGCCGCCCCCGGCTCCCGCTCTCTTCCCGCGCGACCCGGTCCATGGCCACCAGCTCCGGCCGCAAAGCCATCATCAGCGCCGTTTCATAGTTCCCCGCGTGGTCGCCCAGATCGTCGGAGCCCAGAATCGCCTGCTTGCGGCGGGCCAGCTCCGGGCCGTCCGCCATCAGATTGATGCCGTAGACCGCGTACTGGGGGTCCCGTTGCCGCTGCAAGGTGCTCTGGATGAAATAATTGAGAAAATGGCTGTTCCCGCCATGCGCGTTCAGCAGAATGATTTTAGGAAAGCCGTTCCGGGCGATCTCATCCAGCACGTTCTCCAGCAACCGGAACATCAAGGAATGGTCGATGGAAATGGTTCCCGGCACATGCCGGGCCTCGGCGATCTGCCCGAAATAATAAGGCGGGAAAACTACCGCCGGCTCCCGGGCGGCGGCCGCGATCGTCACTCCCCGCCCGATGAAGAGATCGGTCCCCAGCGGGAGATGCCCCCCATGCTTTTCGATGACCCCCAGCGGCACGATACAGGTCCCCGCCGTCGCCAGGCGGGCCGCTTCCAACTGATCCGCGCGCAAATCCTCCCACAACATCGGCTTCACTCCTTCTTCCGGTTATAATTGAGCCACCACTTTGTCATACAAGGCATTATCCCGCCTTACCTCTTGCAAAGCCCAAACCACCGCCCCGGCCACCGGAGACTGGTTCAGTACGATAAAATTCAGTACACGGCCGGGTTGGGCGGCGCGCACCTCGCGCTGGAGCCGGTTCAAGGCCGCCGGATTTTCCCCCTTGACAGCGATCGAGCCGGCCAATACGATCTCCAGCGGCTGATCCGGGGCGAAAGCCAGCTCCCGGACGACCCCGTTGACCGAGGCGGCGATCTCCGTTCCCATGGTTTCGAGGATCGCCAGGGCCACCCTATCCCCGTAATTGGCGGCCTGGAATATTACAGGCGCCAGATCCGCCAGGCGCAATCCCCCATATTCCAGCTTTTCCCGCAGACAGTCGATGAGATCGAACTTGGAGCGGATCCCCAACCGTTGCCACAAAAGATCGGTGATCCGGGTGGCCGGACCGCCGCGAAAGAGAAAGTTATACGCCGCCTGGGTGGCACGGCTGCCCAAGTAGCCGCCGCCGCCCGGTTCGCCGGTGATCTCGCCCTGCCCGTTCAGCTGCAGCATCCGCCCGGCCGGATCGATGCCGCAAACCGAGCAGCCGGTGCCGTTGATCACTCCGATTCCCATGCCGCTCCGGCTGCCGGCCTTCACCCCGAGATAGGCGTCGTTGCAAAGGATAAAACGGCTGAACCCGATATTCCGGAGGATCTGGGCGATCTTTTCCCGCTGAAAGCGGGCGTCGACCCCCGAGAGCCCGAAAACGCTGGCGGCCAGATCGGCGATGGCCAGCTGATTGCGGCCCAGGATCTCCCGGACCAGCTCGCGCAGTTTCTCCTCCAGCTCGTTGAAAGAGCCGGCCAGTCGCTCGTGGTTGGTGGGGCCGAACGGCAGGAAGTCGATCCGCTCCCCGTCGGTGTCAAACAAAGCGCAATGGGTTTTGGTCGTCCCGCCGTCGACGCCGAGCACAAACCGGGCCATCACTCGGCCCGCTCCGGGAAGAATTGCGGCAGGAACTCCCGGTTCGCCTCCAGCATCGCGTCGAGCACGCCCTTGGCCTTGAAATAATCGCCGATCAGCGGGTGAACCAGCAGCGCCGCCAGCGCCGCCTGATAGTCGCCGTGGACGGCGGCCCGGGCGGCCAGCTTCTCATAGGCTTTGACGGTCCGCATCAGGCCGATGATGAAAGGATTGTCAAACCCTTCAAGCTTCACCGGAGTCGCGCCGTCTTTGTTGATCCGGCATTTCACTTCGACCACATCATCCGGGTCCATGAAGGCATAGGCGCCCTGATTCCGGACATCCACCACATGAACCTCGTTCTTGTCGTTCTCGATGGCGTTGATGATCGAGACCGCGGCCTCCGAATAGAGGGCTCCGCCTCTTTTGGCCAGCTCCGGCGGACACTCTTTCAGATCGGGGGACTGGTACTTCCGAAGCAGCTCCGCCTCGATCTCCTGGCAGATCTCGCCGCGGGTCTTCACAGCCTGCTGGCACTTTTTCACCTGCTCATCCCGGAAATAGTAATAGTTCAGGTAGGAGATGGGGATGCCCCCGGTCGCCTGCAATAAGGCGGCATCGTATTTCATTTGGGGGATATTTTGCAGTCCTTTGACATTCAGGCCGCTTCGGAGCCGCTCCTGCAAGACGTCCCGCCCGTCGGCGTAGACCGCGGTGATCCAGCATAAATGGTTCAATCCCACGAAATCGTAGTCAAAATGCGCGGTCCCCTCGGGCAGCAGCGCCTGGACCTCCCGCACCATATTGATGGGTCCGTTGCAGAGTCCGATCAGCTTGCCGCCGATGGTGTTGAGGACCGCTTCGGCCACCAACCCCGACGGATTGGAGAAATTGATCAGCCAGGCCCGGGGCGCCAGGCGCTTCATCCGGGCGGCGATGTCCATGATGGCCGGAATGGTCCGCAGGGCCTTCATCATGCCGCCGGCCCCGGTGGTCTCCTGGCCCAGCAGCCCGAATTGCAACGGAAGCTTCTCGTCGCGGATCCGGGCGTCCAGTTTTCCGACCCGGATCTGGGCGATGACGTAATCGGCATCGGCGATGGCCTCATCGAGGCTTGCGGTGAGAACCACCCGTGCACCATCGTTCGAAGCGGCCAGCATCCGTTGGACCAGGCCCGCCACGATCGTCAGCTTCTCCCGGTCGATATCCATCAAGTAAAAGGCGGCTGCTTGAAGCTCCGCGCGCCGCACGATAAAGCCGTTGATCAATTCCGGCGTGTAGGTGCTGCCGGCGCCAATCACGGCGATTTTTAACTGTCGCATTCAACATCGCTCCAACCTGCCCTCGGCAGTTTTTTTTACCGGCCCGTCAACAAACGGCCGTTTCGGGCCCCGGTCAGTGTTCCGGACTGATTGGCGATGGCCCCGCCGACCAACACCCATTCGATGCCCGCCGGAAATTGCTCCGGCCGGGTATAGGTGGCCCGGTCCTGAATGGCCGCAGGATCAAAGACGGTGATATCCGCGGCATAGCCCGGCTCCAACCGGCCCACCGACCGCAAACCCAGCCGTTCTGCCGGCAGCGCGGTCACCTTGCGGACCGCTTCTTCCAGCGTCAATACCTTTTGCTCCCGCACGTATTTGGCGAAGACTCTGGGGAAGGTGCCGTACAGCCGCGGGTGCGGCAATCCGCCCGCCGAATACAGGGAATCCGAGATGATGAAGGAATACGGCAGCTTCATGATGCGGATCATATCGTCCTCCGCCATGTGGAAAAAGACGATCGCCACGTTGCCGTCTTCCTCCGCCAAGAGATCGAGGGCGGCCGCGGCCGGTTCCGTCCCGCGAATCAAGGCGATCTCCGCGATGCTCTTCCCGACCAGCGACTGATTGGCGGCGCTCCCGACCGAACTCACCACCACGCTCTCCCAACCGGTGGAGTAGACCAGGTTATCCCAGTCGACAGCTTCATGATTCAACTCCGCCAGGATGCGGCGGCGTTCCGCCGGATCCCCCGCCCGTCGAATGGCCCGAGCGACCCCGCCCTCCAAGGCCCAGGGCGGCAGCAGGCTGGTCAGCGTCGAGGAGCCGGCGGTATAGGGATAAACGTCGCAGGTCACATCCGATCCCCGGCCGCGGGCCTCTTCCAGCAGGCCGATGGCGGCCGCGCAGGTTGCCCCCCAGTTATTCTTGCCGGCGGCTTTCAAATGGCTGATATGCAGGGCCACTTCCGCCTGCCCGGCGATGTCCAGCACTTCCCGGATGGACCGCAGCAGGCTGTTTCCCTCGCCGCGCATATGCGCCACCAATAGGGCGCGATGTTTCTTCAGCACACTGCAGATCTCCACCAGCTCGGAAAGGCTGTAATAATTCTCCGGCACATACATCAGCCCGATCGAAAGTCCGAGGGCGCCGGCGCTCAATGCCTCGTCCAACAGCGCTTTAACCTTCTCCAGCTCCGGACGGGTCAGGGGGCCGGCCGCAAACCCTTTCACCGCGATCCGGAGCGCGCCGTTGCCCACATAGCCGCCGACGTGGTGCCCGAACCGCTGGGTTTGCAGTACCGCCAGGTATTCGCCATAGCTCCGCCAGGTCCACTCGCCGGCCAGCCGGCCCATAATCGGTTCGCTGTAGCTTTGCAACAGCGGCAATCGCTCCGGCTCGACGGGCGCCGCCGAAAAGCCGCAGTTCCCGAAGATTTCCGTCGTGACCCCTTGCTGAAGCTTGATGGCGCCCGCCGGGTCATTCAATACTTTTAAATCGGCATGGCTGTGCAGATCGATAAATCCGGGCGCGATGACCTTTCCGGTGGCATCCAATACGATCCGGGCCGGGGCCGCGAGCTCCCTTTCCAGCCGCGCGATTTTGCCGTCGCGGATTCCGATATCCCCGCGCCAGGCGGGTCCGCCGCCGCTGTCCACGATGAGGCCGTCACGAATCAGTACGTCCAGCATGTCAAGATACCTTGCCCCGGCCGGCGATGGCGGCCTCGCCCACGATCCGGCCGTCCCTTCGCAAGTAAAGCTTATCGTGCAGATTGACCGTGGTGCAGACGTGGTTGGGGATGATCGCCAAAACATCGCCCACCCGGATTTCGCCGGCTCCGGGCAGAATGCTGACGATCCCGTGTTCTTCCGACAGGCGTTCCAGGATCAGCTGGTCATCGCCGACCGTCCGGCCGTAACCTTTTAGATAATAGGGGAATACGCCTTGCGCGGCGTCGGTGGAAAACGTTTTGTTGCCGCCGTCGACTACCGCATAATCGGCGGCCCGGCTCACCACCGTGGTCAGCACGCTGAGCGCGCAATCCTCTGGGGAACAGACGCCGAGATTGGCCAGCATCGTATCATTGAACACATACGTGCCCGGCCGGATTTCGGTAACCCCGGGCACTTGGGCCGCATACGCCGCGGTCGGCGTCGAGCCGACGCTGACATCACGAATGGCGATCCCCGCCTGGCGCAGCTTTTCGGCCAGGTCTACCAGCAAGCGGCCTTCCTCCAGGCCGGCCTTTTCCCGGTCCAGAGTCGCCTTTCCCTCATAGATCAGGCCCTTGAAAGTGAAGATCCCCGTCAGCCGGATCCCTGAGAACCCGGCGAGCGTTTTGGCGAATTCCAAGGCTTGCTCATATCCCACCCCGGTCCGATGCATCCCCGTATCCACTTCCAGCCGGACCTCGATGGTCTGACCGTCGGCCAGCGCCGCTTCGGAGAGCGCCGTAGCCCCGGCGATGCTGTCGACGCCGACAATCAGGCGGATCCGCCGGTTGAGGGCCAAGACCCGCGCGATCTTGCCCGTCCCGATCACCGGGTAGGCAATGAAGATATCCGACAGACCCTGCTCCGCCATGACCTCGGCCTCGCCCACCTTGGCCACGGTGATGCCGTCGGCCCCCGCCGCCACTTGCAACCGGGCGATGGCCGGAATCTTATGGGTCTTGGTATGCGGCCGGAGCTTGCAGCCGTTCTTCGCGGCGACTTCGGCCATTCTGGCGATATTGCGTTTCATGATCGCTTCATCAACGACCAGACACGGCGTTTCCAGGTTCAACCCATTCACCTTCTTTACTTGATCGACTCAATCTTTCAGCTCAAAGACTCCTTCAATCTCGACCGTGATGTTGCCCGGCAGTTCATTGACGCCAATGGCCGAACGGGCATGCCGTCCCGCTTCGCCGAAGAGATCGACCAGCAGCTGCGAGGCGGCGTTCATGACCTTTGGCTGGTCCCCGAACCCCGGCGCGCTGGCCACAAAGCCGAGGATCTTCACCACATTTTTGATGCGGTTGAGGTCCCCGGTATATTGGTGCAAGATGCTCAGCATGTTCAAGGCCGCGATTCGCGCGCCGTTTTGCGCCGTTTCAATGGAAACATCCGCTCCCGCCTTCCCGGCGACGACCGGGACGCCGTTTTGAGTCGACCCCTGTCCGGCGGTGAATAACAGGTTTCCGACCTGTTTCACCGGAACGTAGACCCCGCCGAGCGGCGGCGGGGCCGGTAGTTCCAGCTGGAGTTTTTTGAGATTTTCATAGACACACATGGACGATCACGCTCCATCACAAAATAACGGTTTTCTGATTATTATCGGTTCCCCGGGGAATTGTTTCAACCCTTGACTGCCCCCATGGTCATCCCCTGGATAATCTTCTTGGAGAAGGCCAGGTAGACGACGATCACCGGCAGAATGGCAATTACCATGGCCGCCATCAATTCCGTATAAACGCTGGACATCGGTCCGATGAAGTTGGAGAGGCCGATGGGAATGGTCTTGTACATATCGCTGCTGATCAGGACCAGCGCAAAGGGGAACTCGTTCCACCACTGGAGAAAGCTCAAGATGATCACCGTGGCCACGATCGGCCGGCAGATCGGGAAGATGATCTGAAAAAGCATCCGGGTGTACGGAACGCCGTCAATGGTGGCCGCCTCCTCCATCTCGAAGGGGATGGTCTTGATGAAACTCTCAAAAAGGAAGACCGCCATCGGCAACCCCAGCGAGATGTAAGGAAAGAGCAACGTCACTCTGGTATTCAAGAGCCCCAGGTGCTTGAACTGGATGAAGAGGGGGATCAATAGGCTGTGGGCCGGGATGAGCATCCCCGACAGAAACATAATGTACAACAGATTCCTGCCCTTGAATTGGAACCGCGACAGGAAGTACCCGGTCACGAAACTGATCAAAATGATCAGCGCTACCGTTACGCTGGTGGTAAAGACGCTGTTAAAAAAGTACTTGTCGATATGCCCGTTGCGCAACGCCGCCGCATAATTCGAAAAGTCCAAGTGGGACGGGAGGGCCACGATGCTCAAGTTGAACTCCTGATTGGTCTTGAACGACGAGTAGATGACCCAAATAATCGGAAAGATGCATGAAAGCGACATCAGCATGACGATCAGATTGATAACGATCGCCGCGGTCCGTTCCAGAATCTTCTGTTTGTTCATGCCTGCTTCCTTTCCCCCAGCTTCCGGCTGATGAAGATGATGGTCAGGCTCAAAATCAAGATGCCGACCGAAATGGTACTGCCATAGCCCAGTTTGAATTGCTGGAATGAGGTTTTATAAGCGTATTGGGCCATCACCATGGAGCTGTTCCCCGGCCCGCCGCCCGTCATCACATAGATATGGTCGAATACTTTCATATTTCCGGAGATACAGAGCATGACCGCGACTTTAATCGTATCCGAAATCAACGGCGCGATGATATAACGCAACCGGTTGAAGCCGGTGCAACCGTCAATTTCGGAGACCTCCAGGACCGACTTGTCGATACTCTGCACCGCCGCCATAAAAATGATCAGATATTCCCCGATATACTGCCAGATGAGCGGAGCGCTCACCGAAAACATTACAATTTTCGGGTCATCCAGCCACGGCTGGATCAAGGCCTGCAAATGCAGCGCCTTCAGGATCATATTTAAGATTCCCAAGTCCTTATTGTAGATCAAGGTCCAGATAAAGCCGACCACAATCGCCGAGAGGACGACCGGGATGAACATCACCGTGCGGTGAAACTCCTTCAACTTCAACAGTTTCGAAGTGAAAAGCCCGCACAGCAGCAGGGCGAAACCCAATTGCCCGATGATGCATAAGACAATTACAATAATATTATTCTTAAAGGAATTCCAAAAGTCCGGATCCTTGGCCAGTTCCAGATAGTTCCCCAGCCCGACGAAGCGCATGGCGGCGCCGCCGTTCCAGCTGAAAAAACTGTACCGCATCGAAAGCAGCAGCGGCAGAATGACAAAACCGAGAAACAAGGCGACTCCGGGAAATAAGTAGAGGATCAGGACACTCCGTTTGACACGCAATGGATTATTGTTCATGATTCACCTTTTCATATCGGTATCCGATCCCAAAGCGGACTTTGGGACCGGATACCGGTAATCGCCGGTTGCAACGCGGAGGCGCAGGATGCAACGGGCCGGCCTTTATAGCGCTTCTTTTTCGTGCTCGGCCTGGATCCGTTTGGCCAGTTCTTTCGGGGTAATCCCGCCGATTAACATCTGCTGCAGGCCGCTGTTGATGACATCGATCAACGACGAACTCAGCTGAATATCGTACACCGGCACATACGAGCCTTTATCCACCAGCTCATTATACTGTTTGGCAATGGGTGTAACCTTGCTGGCATCATATTTGCCGGGTTTGACGGCGGGGAATTTATTAAATTCAGTCATCGCCGCGCCGAATTCCGGACCGGACAATTCCTTCAACACTTTGATGGCTGCCGCCCGTTTGGCCCCTTTCAAGTTGTTCATGACAAAAAACACGCTGGCGCCGCCGGACATGGCGGTCGGTTTGCCCTTGCCGCCTTCCACCGCGGGAATCAGAGCCAACTGGGTCGCTGCCAGGACATCTTTGGGGCAGTCTTTCTGCAAATCGCCGATAGCCCAGGCGCCTTCGATGAACATGGCCGCTCGCTTATTGTAATAAATCGTCCGTTGTTGCATGTTGTCCAGACTGTTCATGTCGGAGTTGAACGCGCCCATATTGGCCAGATCCGCCAATGCCTGCAACGACTTTACAAACTCCGGATCAGTGAATTTAGCGCCTTTTCTGTTCTTGGCCTTGAAGAACCAGTCGGTTCCGGTATAGCGGTCGGCGAGAGTGCTCAAGATGCAGGACTGAGCGACCCATTGTTCCTTGTTGCCGAGAGCGAGGGGCACATAGCCCTTGGCTTTAATCTTGGAGACAGCCGTCTTCAGCTCGGACCAACTCTTCGGGAATTGAGCGATGCCGCATTCTTTGAAGATTTCCTGGTTATAGAAGATCAGCGAGGTGCTCTTCGAGGTACAGGGAATGCCGTAAATCTTGCCGTTTTTGGTGATCTTGGTGAATACGCCGGGGAGAAATTGGCTCTTCCATTTGGGATCGGCGTTGATATCCTTGTTGATGGCGCCGATGAGCTTGTTGCTGATTAACATGTCCAGCAGATCGCCCTTGGCGACATAGAGTTCGGGAAGTTCATTCCCGGCCGCCAGGGTCTTCACTTTGGTATAAAGGGATTGGCTGGTCAGTGAGTCTTCAACGATTGTGATGTTGGGATTCTGCTTGCGCACCCGGTCCAGGGCCTGACGGAACGCAACGGCCGCGCCGCCCTCGACCGCTTCCACCTGATCATGGAGAAAATTCAAGGTTACTTTGGGCGCCGCTTTCTGGCCAAAACCCGGACTGCTGAAGATCCCGACCATCAGCAGCAGCGCCATGACCAACGAGCTTACTTTTTTCATACCACCATACCTCCTATTTCTTTTTTGAAACATTCTCATTATAAAGCAGCGCCGGTTGGCTCAAAATCCTAAAAAACTATGAAAATATCCCAAAAATTCATACAGGATGATCGGCTTCATCCCGTTCGTCCGGTTTCCGATGATCCTTGGCCGGTCAATATCCGAATTTTTATTAACTTATCGTCAAATTTGGATAAAGTTCCCGTTAGGCTTGTAAGTTTTACCGCTGCTTATTATGATACAATCATCAGGGACAGCCATCTTTATGATATCGGTGGGAAAACACCCGTTCCCCGTCCGGCTATTATTGCCATACTGTCCCGTTCAGGAGCTGCTACATTGAATACGCCACGCTTCTTCAGCATCCGTTACAAAATCGCCCTCTTCTTCCTGGGCGCGGTTTTCGTGCCGCTCGCGGTGATGTCGGCTTTTTATTTCATCCGCTCTTCCCAGATTATCCAGGAGAAATTCAGTCTGTCCAATCTGATCAATATCAAGCAGACCGGCTATAACATTGACTTCGTGCTCAAGGACGCCCACCGCCTCTCGCTGGATCTGATCAAAGATCCCACGGTGTATAATTTCTTGAAGAACGCCGCCCAACCTTCCTTCACGCTGAGCAGCCAATCCCGGATCGCCTTGGAAGGCTGGCTGTACTACCTGGGCCAGGCCAACGCCTATATCGATTCCATCTACATCAAAAGCAGCCGCGGCGTCGTCCTGGATACCAAAGGTACCGGCCATCAGCTCCCCGCCGCCTTCGTCGCCGCGGTCCGCCGGCTGAAAGGCGGATATACCTGGCGGGCCTACGAGCAAACCCATTTTGGCGGCGCCACAACGCCAGTCCTCGCGCTGACCCGTTCGTTGAACGACATGAACAATATCACCAAAGAGCTCGGGATCCTGGAGATCAACATCAGCGAGAAGAAACTGGCCAATATCTACAAAAACAACCTGGTGAATTCGGCCGGCGAGTTCTTTCTGGTGGACGGGGAGAACCGGATCATCTCATCCCTGGACCGGAACCGGCTCTACCGGCCGATGGACGCCGGGATCTTCCGCAAGATCGTCGGCAGCAGCAAGAAATACGGCTATTTTATCAATACGCTGCGGCAGGGCAAAGTACTGGTCACCTACTACCGGCTGGATAAGACCCAATGGTTTTTAGTGAATTATGTGCCCCTGGCCGATCTTTTCAAAGAGATCCGCGCCATGCGTTTTCAGATCCTGCCGAGCATGATCCTGAGTTTTCTGGTTTTCTCGTTATTGACGGTCGTCTTCGTCGAAAAATTTCTCAGCCCGTTGAAGGATGTCCGGAAGGTCATGCACAAGCTGCAGAACGGCAACTTTGACGTCCGCCTGGAGCCGCGGGGCAATGATGAGATCGGACTGCTGGGCGCGAGCTTCAACCAGATGTCGGAGAAACTGCGCGATCTGATGAACCAGGTCTATCTGGTGCGGATCAAGCAGAAAGAGGCGGAGCTCAACGCGCTCCAAGCGCAGATCAACCCCCATTTTCTCTATAACACCCTGGACACCATCTACTGGATGAGCCGGATGGAGAAGGCGCCGGAGACGTCCCAATTGATCCAGGCCTTCTCCAAGCTGTTCCGGTTAAGCCTGAATCAGGGCAAGGAATTCACCACGGTCGAGAATGAGCTGGCGCACCTCAACCACTATATTTTGATCCAGAAGAAACGCTACGAAGAGCTGATCCGCTTCTCGGTCGACGCGGCCGGGGAGACCCTCGGCTTGCCGGTGATCAAGCTGATTCTGCAGCCGTTGGTCGAAAACGCCATTTATCACGGGATCGAACCCAAGGGGGTTCCGGGCGAGATCCGGATCCGGATCTATCGCGACGCCGACCTGCTCATCTACGAAGTCAGCGACGACGGCGCCGGAACCGACGCCGCCAAAATCCAGGCGGTGCTGGAGACCCCCCTGGACCAAAAGAGCGGCTTCGGATTCGCGCTGAAGAACGTGAATGACCGGATCCGCCTGTATTACGGCGATGCTTACGGAATCGTCTTCCAATCCGCCCCCGGCCGCGGAACGACCGTCACCGTCAAGCAACCCATTCGGAAAGGAGACGCGGAACCGTGATCAAACTGTTGATCGTCGACGACGAGACCGTCATCCGCAAAGGACTGCGGACCTCGATTGATTGGGATTTATACGGCATCCACGTGGTCGGGGAGGCCAAAAACGGCCAGGAGGCCCTGGAGAAAGCGCTCACCCTGCGGCCGGAGATCATCTTGACCGACATCCGGATGCCGATTATGGACGGCCTGACTTTCATCAGCGCGGTCCGGGCCAAGCTCCCCGCGGCCAAAATCATCGTGCTCAGCGGCTATGACGAGTTCGAATACGCACAGCGGGCCTTGCGTCTCGGCGTCTCCGATTACTTGTTGAAGCCATTCGGCGCCGAGGAACTGCTCGAACTGATCCTGCGGCTCAAGGAAAAGCTCCTCGCCGAACAGAAACAACTGGAACAGGCCGTTCATACCCGCAGCATCATGGAGAAGAACCGCCTGACCACCCAGGCCGAACTGATCCAGGCGCTGCTCGACGCCGCCTACGACGACTATACCCCCATCTTCGAAAAAGCCCGCCTGGTGCAGTTAAATCTGGACGGTCCCTTCTACCAGGTGGTCGTCTTCAACATCGACGACCAGGAGCTGCTCACCGCCAATCTCCCGCACAAGGAGAAAGACTTCATCAAGAGCTCCGCCCTGAATATCGCCGGTGAAGTGCTGCAGCAGTACTGGGACGGCGCCTTTTGCCCCAGCGAGCCCGATTACTTTGTCGGCCTGGTGAATCTGACTGAGAATCCGGAGAGGCCGCTGGTGGAGGTCTGCCGGGAGATCCAAGCCACCGTCCGGAAGTATTTGAAGTTCACCATCAGCATCGGCATCGGCGCCCCCTATAACAGCGTCAAGCGGATCCCCGACTCCTACCAGGAGGCCCTGCGCGCTCTGGGCCAAAAGGTTTATCAGGGCAAGAACTCGCTGATCCATATCCAAGATCTGCCCCCGGTCCCGGCGGCAATGCTGCCCATTCATCCCGCCGCCGAGGAAATGGAGTTGCTCAAGGCTTTGAAAAGTCTCGACGAAGCCCGGATCGACTCCCTGCTCGAGGCCACCTTCGCCGCCTTCCGGCGGAAGCAGTCGGCCCTGGAAGAGGTGAAAAATTACTGCATCAAGCTGGCCTATCTTTCCATCTACACCTTGGAGGCCATGGGGGTCCAGGCCGAACACCCGCTGGGAGCGGAGCCCAATCTGTACGTGGCGGTCAGGCATTATGAAACCATGGCCGATCTGGAAGGATGGCTGCGGTCGCTCCTGGGTAAACTGCTGCAGAACTTGAACAGCTATAAGGCGCAGAAATACAAGCAAGTCATCAGCCAGGCCATTGAATACCTTCAGCAGCACTATCAGGAGAGCGTCACCCTCAAGACGCTCGCCGACGCCGTCTATGTCTCGCCCAACTATTTGAGCCGCATTTTCAAGGAGGAAACCGGCGAAAACTTCGTGGAATGGCTGAATAAGTTCAGAATCGAACGGGCGAAGGAGCTTTTGCGGGACCGGCGGCTGAAAACCTACGAGATCGCCGAAAAAGTGGGCTACAGCGACTACAAGTATTTCTCCTACAATTTCAAGAAATACACCGGGCGGAGCACCCGGCAGTACCTGGAGGAGAACCGCTGATTCGCCGGCCGGTCCGGCGGCGCTTCCGGCATCCTCCTCCCGCCTCCCGGCCATTCCTGCCGGAGGCTGCGGCGGGTTTGCTCCCGGTTCCGGCATGCCTGCCGCAGCGGAAAGAAGTTCTTCCAAAACGCGGGCCGGTTCCTCCCAGTCCCCGGCGGGTCCTGCCAAAGGCCGGGGCAGTGCCTCTCTTTCCTTTTCTCTCCGAACCACTCTATATTGTGGCCACAGGGCTTGTTAAGATAATCATGCAATGCTCGGGAGTATGATTTTTGCTCCGGGTAAGAAAATAATGCCGTCGGAACGAACGGAGGGATTGGCATTTTTAAGGGAGACCGGTTCATGTTGGGGATGACCGTCGGCCTGGCCGCGGACGGGGTGAAGTTGCTCTTCAACTACCTGGCTTTTCAGTTGGGCTTTACCAAGGTGCTCTTTTGGCAGATCGTGGCGGCCCGTTTTCTGGATCCGGAGGAGCTATTCCAGCCCCTGGCTTACCTGGTGGGCGGGGTGGCCGACCTGACTATAGCCGCCCTGCTGGGCACCGTCTTTGTCTATCTGTTGGATGGGATTCGCCGGGAGTACCGCTGGGTGAAAGGAGCCGGATTCGGTTTGGTGGTCTGGGTGATTTTGTTGGGCACGCTGCTCAACCAGACCGCGCCCAAAGGTTTGCCGATCAGCGGGGCCACCATGGTGGTCACCTTCCTGGCCCATCTGCTGTTCGGACTGGCGCTGGCCGGCTTCGACCGGGCGTGGGTCCGGAACCGGGCCGGTTAACCCGGATTCCCGGCCGCCTCATTGCTGATGGGAATGGTAAAGCTGAATACCGACCCCTGGTTGATGTCGCTCTCCACCGTCACCTTGCCGCCATGCGCCTCCACGATGTGTTTGACGATGGACAGCCCCAGGCCGGTGCCGCCGATCTCCCGGGACCGGGCTTTATCCACCCGCCGGTATCGGCCACCGCCACTCGGACTGGCGCTGGCCGGCTTCGACCGGGCGTGGGTCCGGAACCGGGCCGGTTAACCCGGATTCCCGGCCGCCTCATTGCTGATGGGAATGGTAAAGCTGAATACCGACCCCTGGTTGATGTCGCTCTCCACCGCCACCTTGCCGCCATGCGCCTCCACGATATGTTTGACGATCGGCAGCCCCAGGCCGGCGCCGCCGATCTCCCGGGACCGGGCTTTATCATCCACCCGCCGGTATCGGCCAGCGCCACTCGGACTGGCGCTGGCCGGCTTCGACCGGGCCTGGGTCCGGAACCGGGCCGGTTAACCCGGATTTCCGGCCGCCTCTTTACTGATGGGAATGGTAAAGCTGAATACCGAGCCCCGGTTGATATCGCTCTCTACCGCCACCTTGCCGCCATGCGCCTCCACGATGTGTTTGACGATGGACAGCCCCAAGCCAGTGCCGCCGATCTCCCGGGAGCGGGCTTTATCCACCCGGTAGAAACGTTTAAAGATCCGGTCCAGATCCTGCCGGGGAATGCCGACTCCGGTATCGGCCACCGCCACTCGGACTGGCGCTGGCCGGCTTCGACCGGGCGTGGGTCCGGAACCGGGCCGGTTAGCCCGGATTCCCGGCCGCCTCTTTGCTGATGGGAATGGTAAAACTGAATACCGACCCCTGGTTGATGTCGCTCTCCACCGCCACCTTGCCGCCGTGCGCCTCCACGATGTGTTTGACGATCGACAGCCCCAGGCCGGTACCGCCGATCTCCCGGGACCGGGCCTTATCCACCCGGTAGAAGCGTTCGAAGATCCGGTCCAGATCCTGCCGGGGAATGCCGACTCCGGTATCGGCCACCGCCACCCGCAGCATCTCCCCTTCCGGCCAGGCCGAAAGGCGGACCTGTCCGCCGGCGGGGGTGTATTTAAAGGCGTTATCCAATAAATTGATCAGCACCTGCTTGATCTGATTGCGGTTCCCGAATACCAGGGGCAGCTCCGGCGCAGGCGGGTTCAGCTCGAAATACGGGGTCTCGCCGGAGACCGGTTCGAACCGCTCCTTCATCTCATAGAACAATTCCCCGATGTCAAACGGCTCCCGCTGCACCTCCACCTTGGAATCGAGCTTGGCCAGGGCCAGCAGGTCGTTGATGAGATTGCTCAGCCGGTCGCTCTCCTGATCGATGGCCCTCAGGTAGCGCAGGAGAATGGCATTGTCTTTCCAGGCGCCGTTCAAGAGGGTCTCGGCCATTGCCTTCACCGAGGTGATCGGAGTCCGTAATTCATGGGAGACATTGGCCACGAAGTCCTGGCGCACCCGTTCGAGGCGGCGGATCTGGGTCAGGTCGTGGAGCACCGCGATGGTGCCGACCACCCGGCCGGTCTCATCCTTCAGCGGCGCCAGAAGCGCCTGGATCACCCGGTTGCGGGGGTGGTACAGGGTCAGCTCGCTCTCTTGCGGCTCCTTATAGCGGTTGACATCCTGGATCAGATCCAGCAGGTGATGGTTGAGCACCACTTCCATGACCGGACGGCCAGCGGCGTTCTTGCCGCTGATCTGCAGCATGTCATGGGCCGCCGGATTGGCCAGCACGATCCGCAGCCCGTGGTCGATGACGAGGATCCCGTCGGCCAGATTCTCCAGGATCACTTCCAGCTTGCGTTTCTCTTCCCTGATAGTGGAGAAGGAGTCCGACAATTGCTGGGCCATGCTGTTAAAGGCCAGCCCCAGATCGGCCAGTTCGTCGCGGCCGAACCGCCGGACCCGCCCCGTCAGATCGCCCTGGGAGATCCCGATGGCCAGCCGTTGCAGCTCCATGATGGGCAGGCTGATCTGGTGCATCAAAAGAAACCCGATCAACAAGGCCAGCAGGGCGGTGCCGGCGATGGCCCCGGCAATCAGCCAGCGCAGCCGGGAGAGCATCTGTTCGAATTCGCTCAATCGCTGGGCCACCCGGACCACTCCCGCCACCCGGCCGCCGATCCGGATCGGCACCGCCGTATAGATGAGCGCCTGATGCACCGTCTCGCTATAGCGGGTGACCGAATTCGGCTTGCCGGAGAGCGCGGCCCGGATCTCCGGCCGGTCTTGATGATTGGCCATCCGGGCCGGTTCCTCGGCGGAATCGCCCAGGACAATGCCGCTGGGAGCGACGACCGTAATCCGGCCCTGCGCGTCGCCGGCGATCCGCCGTACCAGCCGTTGCACCTGTTCCCGGTTTTGCAATTGGATCACGGAATGGAAGCGGTCGGCGATCAGCCGCGCCTGGACCAGCCGGTTGTCATCCAGGGACTGCCGGACCCGGGCTTCTTCGAAATTCAGGATATAACTGGCCAGGATCATGATGATCAGACCCACGCCGAGAATATAAAAAAGAAAGAGCCGCGTCCGAAATTTCATGCCAGCCCTCATCCTCCGTCACTTCCTGAATTTATAGCCGACCCCGCGCACCGTCAGGATATACTGCGGATTGCCGGGATCCTCCTCGATCTTCTCCCGGAGCCAGCGGATATGCACGTCCACGGTCCGGTCGTCGCCATAAAAATCATTGCCCCAGACCAGATTGAGCAGTTGCTCGCGGGTGAGCACCTGCCCGGGGTGGCTGGCCAGGATCCGCAACAGCTCATATTCCTTACTGGAGAGATTGACCACCGCGCCCTTGACGGTCACCTCGTGGCCCAACAGGTCGATCTGCAAGTCGTTGCTGAGCAGGACCTTGGGGCCTTCGGCCGCCGCCCCGGCGGGGGCCGTCCGTTTGAGGACCGACTTGATCCGGGCGATCAGCTCGCGCATGCTGAAAGGCTTGGTCACATAATCGTCGGCCCCGAGCTCCAGGCCGAGCACCCGGTCGATCTCGCCTTCCTTGGCGGTCAGCATGATGATGGGAATGTCGGAGGAGCGCCGGATGGTCCGGCAGACCTCCAACCCGTTCATCTCCGGCAACATCAGGTCGAGCAGGATCAGATCCAGCTCCTCGGTCTCCGCCAGTTGCAAGCCGCTGGCGCCGTCGGCCGCGGCGATTACCTCGTAACCCTCTTGCTTCAGGCTGTAACTGACGGATTCCACAATCAAAGGTTCGTCGTCAATGATCAAGATCCGTTTCGCCATGCTCTTTCACCTCAAAATCCCGTTGTACGGTTTACCTTTGGACCCGATTAGACTAATACCGTTCGTTCCGCCCGGTCACCAGATAGATGACGCGCTCGCCGATGTTGGTGGCATGATCGCCCACCCGTTCCAGATAACGGGCTGCGAAAAGCAGGTTCAACGCCTGAACCACCCGGTGGTTCTCCCCGCCCGCCAAAACGTACCCGGTCAGCTCATTAAAGAGATTCTCATAGAGTTGGTCCACTTCATCGTCGCGCAGACAAGTGCGTTTGGCCAGTTCCACGTCGCGGTCGACGAATGCCTTCAGACTGTCCTGCACCATCGCCTCGACCAGCGAAGCCATGCGCGGAATGTCGATCAGCGGCTTGATCAACGGTTCCCCGGCGATCCGGGGCGTGATCTCCGCGATATTGGTGGCGTGATCGGCAATCCGTTCCAGATCGGTGGCGGTCTTCAGGACCGTGGTGACCACCCGCAAATCGCGCGCCAACGGTTGTTGCAAGGCGATCAGCCGGATGCAGTCGTCTTCGACCTGTTGCGACAGATTATCGATCCGGTCATCCCCGTCGACGATGGTTTGCGCCAAGTTCAGATCCTGTTTCGCCAGGGATTCCACGGCCAAATGGATGGCTTCCTCCACCATGCTGCCCATGCGCAGCATCTCTTGCTGCAGCTCGCTGAGGGCTTTATCAAAACCTTCCCGAGTCATTGTGTTCACCTCGATTATCCAAATCTTCAACCGGATGCGGTTGATGCGTTGATATGTCGCAATCAGTTTCAGAGCGCCGGATGAGTTGCGACATATTTCCTTGATTCAATAGGACCAAAAAAGTTTCATCGTTCGGCCAACCCGCCGGCTTCAGGGTGTGAATGCCTACTCAAAAACCTTTTTATAAGTATACAAAATTTTTCCACCAAAAACCAGTCGAATTTGTGGCGATCCCTTCCGGCAACCCCGGCGGATCAGCCGAACCGCCCGGTGAGGTAATCCTCGGTCTCTTGTTGCGCCGGATTGGTCATCACCGCTTCGGTGGAGCCGTACTCCACCAGCCGGCCCAGGAGAAAGAATCCGAGCTGTCCGGAGATGCGGGCGGCCTGTTGCATGTTGTGGGTTACGATAACTATTGTATAATCTTTTTTCAATTCCATGATCAGATCTTCGATCTTTCCGGTGGAAATCGGGTCCAGCGCCGAGGCGGGCTCATCCATCAGCAGCACCTCCGGTTCCACCGCCAGCAGCCGGGCGATGCAGAGCCGCTGTTGCTGGCCGCCGGAGAGGCGCAATGCCGGAGTGTGCAGCCGGTCCTTGACCTCTTCCCACAGGGCCGCGCCGCTGAGGCTCCGCTCCACGATCTCGTTCAGCTGCTGCTTGTCTTTGATGCCGTGAATCCGCGGACCGTAGGCGATGTTGTCGTAGATCGACATTGGGAAGGGGTTCGGCCGTTGGAAGACCATCCCCACCCGTTTACGGAGCGCCACCACGTCCACTTTGGGCTGGTAAATCTCGGTGTTGTCCAGGGTAATCTTCCCGGCGGTCCGCACATTGTCCAACAGATCGTTCATCCGGTTCAAGGAACGCAAAAAAGTGGTTTTGCCGCAACCCGAGGGCCCGATCAGGGCGGTCACGGTTTTGGGGTAAATCTTCATATTGATGCTTTTCAGCGCCTGAAAATCTCCATAAAACAGATCGAAGTTTTCAGCGGCGATTTTAATATCCATTCCGGCATATCCTCCTTATCCCCGGCCGCCCTTCCAAAGTCCTGCCACGGTTCGGGACGGCCACCCGGTGTGATGCGGTACCCCGCTTGGAACGCGGGTCCGTTCAAGCTTTTAAACGCAAAGAGAAGCGGCTCATCAGAAAACTGGCGACCGTATTCACGATCCAGATGGCGATGATCAAAACGCTGGCGGTGGCATAGGCCCGGGGCAACGACAGCCCTTCGGCTGCCAGCGTGTAGAGATGCAAGGTCATCGGACGGGCCGAGTCCATCACCGAGATGGGCAGGCGCAAGGCGCCGCCGACGGTCAGCCAGACCGCGGCGGTCTCGCCGATGGCCCGGCCGATGCTGAGCACGATTCCGGTGACGATCCCCGGCAACGCCGCGGGCACGACCACTTTGATGATGGTCACCCATTGGGTGGCGCCCAAAGCTAAGCTGCCTTCGCGGTAGGAGTTGGGGACGGTCTTCAGCGCCTCCTCGGAGGTCCGGATGATCGTCGGCAGGAGCATGATCGCCAGGGTGATCGCTCCCGAGAGGATCGAGAAGCCCAGGTGGAGAAAGATCACCAGGAAGGCGAAACCGAACAGGCCAAAGATGATCGAGGGCACTCCCGCCAGCGTCTCGGTGGCAAAACGAATGACTTTGGTGGCCCAATTCTCCCGCGTATACTCCACCAGATAAATGGCGGAGCCCACTCCCACCGGGGCCGCAATCAGCAGGGAGACCAGCGTCAGATAGAGCGAGGCGACGATGGTCGGAAAAATGCCGCCCTCACGGCCCATGGCTTCGGGATAGCCCGATAAAAATTCCCAATTGACCGAGGGCAGCCCTTCTCTAAGAATAAAGCCGATAATCAATAACAGACAACCGATGACCAGCACCGCGGTGGACCATAACAGAGCGAACGCCGCGATCTGCGATATTTTCGCCACCAACCGCATCAGGCTCGCACCTTCTTTCTGGAGATGATCAGGGCCGTCGAATTAATCAGGATAATCAGGACGAATAAAAAGATACCCACCGTAAAGAGCGCCTTGGCATGCTCGCCCGAGGCATACGACCATTCCTGGCCGATGGTGCCGGTGAGGGTGGGCCCGGGATCCAGGAACGACTTGGCCACCAGCGGCGTATTGCCGGTCACCATGATCACGGCCATGGTTTCGCCGAGCGCCCGGCCCATGCCGAGGATAATTGCGGCGGTGATCCCGGACCGCGCCGCCGGGACCAGCACCTTGTAAATGGTCTGCCAATGGGTGGCGCCCAGGGCCAGCGAGGCTTCCTTGTAGTCGCGGTGGACCGCCCGGAGCGCGTCTTCGGATACGCTGATGATGGTCGGCAGAATCATGATCGCCAGAATCACGCCGCCAGCCAGCAGGCTGAAGCCGATGCCCCCGAAGACGGCCCGCATCGCCGGGACCAGGGTCACCAAGCCGAAGAAGCCATAGACCACCGAAGGAATGCCGGCCAAGAGGTTGACGGCCGGACGGACGATCCGGGCCACCCGCTCTGGCGCGATCTCCGCCATAAAGACGGCGCAACCCACGCCCAGGGGCACTCCCAGTAGCAGCGCGGCCAGGGTCACAAAACAGGAACCCACTAGTAACGGCAGCATCCCGTAGACCCCGCCGGTCGGCTGCCAGTCGCGGCCCGCGGCCAAGGCCCAAGGCCCGAATTTGGCCAGCACCGGCCAGCCTTCCCTGAAGACGAACAGGATGATCAGCAGCACTCCGGCCACGGCCGCGCAAGCGATGCTGAATAAGACGCCGCGAATGATCTGTTCTTTCTTTTTAATCCATTCCGATGCTTCCATTTGTCTCCTCCAAACCAAAAATAGACCCTGTTTCCTGCCACGGGTCTATTTCACTGCGACCAATCCTTCCTTGACGACGAGAGACTGGCCTTCACCCAGCACATATTGTAAGAATTCCGCCACCGTCTCACCGGCCTCCTTTTGATGGATGAAGAGGAACGGCCGGACGATGGGGTACTGTTTGGCCCGGACCGTGGCGACGCTGCAGATCACGCCGTTCATCGGCAGTATTTTCACGGAGGCGTCGGCCGCGGCCAGGGAGATGTAACCGATGGCGTCGGGGCTGCCGGCCACGGTCTGGCGAACGGCGCCGGTGGAACCTTGCACCAGCGTCTTGGGGGCCAGCTTGGTCTCGCCCATCACCAGTTCGGCAAAAGCGCCGCGCGTGCCCGAGCCTTCCTCCCGGTTGACCAGGACGATGGGGCGCTTGGGACCGCCCAAAGCCGACCAATCGGTGATCGCGCCGGCGAAGATGGCCCGCAATTGCTCCATGGTCAAGCCATTCACCGGATTTTGGGGATGAACGACCACCGCGATGCCGTCCAGGGCGATCTCGGTGACCGCGACGCCCGGTTTGGCCTCGCCCGGATGCAACGGCCGCGAGCTGGTGCCGATCCCGGCCGTTCCGTCGGCGATGGCCTTGATGCCGGCGCTGGAGCCGCCGCCCTGCACATTGATGGACGCGCCCGGATGTTCTTTCATAAAGGCTTCAGCCAGCGATTCGGCGATGGGCTGGACCGAGGTGGAGCCGACGATATTCAGGCGCGCGTCGGAGCCGCCACAGCCGGCGACCAGCGCCGCGCCGAGTATCAGTATCAAAATTGCCAGTGGTGCCATCTTTTTCATGCGCAACACAAAAACACCCCTTTTCAATTTTCATCCTACAGAAAAGGGATTAAGCCCGATTGAATTCAATATTAAGAATAGATTAAGAAACGCAGTTTTACTCAGGAATACCAGTTTTTTCATCATCGGCTCCGGTCTGATTTTGAAACATGGAAAAGCGGGCGCTCCCTCCCCATCCATAACTTTTTCGGATCCGGCGCCAGCTATGTATGTTCTTTTTTCCCGGTTACGAATATTTAAATTTGCTGACGGCCTGCCGCAGGTTGTCGCCCCAGTGGCCGAGCACTTCGCCGGCGCTGATCATCGCCTGGGTGTAGCTGTAATGTTCGAAGGCGGCGGTCGACGCGCTTTCGGTGCCCGCCTTGTGCTCGGTGGCGATGGTCGTGATCTGCTCCACCGCTTTTAAGACCTCGCCATGCTCCACGGCGAGTTTGGCGGTGTGTTGGGTGACCTGGCCCAGCTCCTGATTGACCTGGCGGGCGGCGTCGCTGATGGCGTCGAAGACCTCGCCCAGGCTGGCGACATCCTGCTCGCCTTCTTGAATCACCCGGTTCTCGGTTTCGATCATCCCCGACAGTTCGGTGAAGGCGGCTTGAATCCTGTGGACCAGCTTGCCGACTTCGGTGGAGGCGGTCTTGGTCTGCATCGCCAGCTGGCCGATGGCCTCGGCCACCACCCCGAAGCCCCGGCCGTGCTCTCCGGCCCGGGCCGCCTCGATAGCGGCGTTCAGCGACAAGAGGTTGGTCTGCTCGGCGATATCCCGGACCGAGGCCGCCATCTTGGCGATCTCCTGGGAAAGCACCTGCAGCTGCTGCATCATCTCGTCGGAGACCGCCATGAACTGCTCGATCCGGCGCATCCGGTCGACCACCGCGTCGGCCACCTCCTCGCCGTGCAGCGCCCTGGCCACGGTATTCTCGGACAGTTCCGCCACATTATGGACGATCCGGTTCATGCGGTCCGAAAAATCGCTGACCACCTGCACGATTCCATGAATGGACGCCACCCGCTGCTGCTGCTGGTCGGCGCCCTCGGCCACCTGGGTCAGGGCTTCCACCAGCTGCTGGGTGACCTCGGAAGCGCCATAGGTTCCGTCAATCAATTGCTTGCTGTTTTCGTTCACCTTGTCGGCGGCCCGTTTGATCGCTTCGATCAGCTCCCGCAGCTCGGCGGTCATCAGGTTGAAACAGCCGGCCAGCTCGCCCAGCTCGTCACCGCGCCGGTCCTGAACCGTCACGGTCAGATCGCCTTCGGCGATCTTGCGGGCCCCGGCCGCCAGCCGGTTCAGCGGAGCCACCGTGCACAAGGTGGTCAGCAGGCTGATGGCGATGGCCAGCAGCACGGTGGAGAGCACGATCGCCAGCGTGGCAAATTGTTGCTTCTCAAAAGTCTCCTTGGCCGCCGCCTTGGCCAGCACCGCCCGTTGCCGGTAGTCGGTCTCCACCATCCGGTCGATCCCTCCGACCAGAAAGAAGCGGACTTTGGTGATGGTGTCGTTCAACTCCGCATTTTGACGGGCTGGCAGATCGGCGGTCAGCTTGAGGTATAGCTCGTAATATTGCTGCCAGGAGGCCTGCAGTTGTTTAAGTTGCTCCCGCTGAGGATCGCTGGTGGCCTGTCCGATCAGCCGTTCAAACGAATAATTGACTGTCTGCAGCACCGTATGGGGCAGGAACTGGTTGTGGACATAGCGCAAAGCGACCGCGTCCTCTTTGAGCAGGGCGTCGCGGGTGGAGACCTCCAGCTCGGCGATGTAGGACCGGATGTCGTGGATGTAGGCCATCGGCTCCAATTCGCCGTCGATCACCTGGTCCACCATCCGCTGCATCTTATCGATATTCAGCTGGCTGACCGTGGCGATGACGAATACCGCCGCCAGCACCAGGCCAAAGCCGATCACCATCTTCCAGATGATCTTCAGGTCCAGATAAAAACGGACGATCGGTGCGAAAATTTTTTGAACTCCCTGGACTGCTCGCATCGGGTAACCTCCTAATCGATCCGGTACACGGCCGCCGCCGGAGCGCAGCCGCGCGCCTGCGATAGCCAACCGGTCTGTCGATATCAAACAACGGGACGGCGCCGGAAGTCGGCAGCGCGCTCCCGCCTCTGTTCAAAAGCGTCTTAGCCTGTCCCTGGGCCACCGCCATTCCGCTTCCCCCGTCATCAGCGAACGGCGGCTTCCGGGCCCCCGGCCGTTTCTTGCGGTCCGGGACCCGGAAGGGAACTGCCGAATTCCCCGCCTCACGGGCGGCGGGTCCAATGGTAAAAAAAAAGACTTCTTTTCAGAAAGTCCGCACGGAGAGAGAAAAGCTTCTTTTGGGAGCCAGCCTGGTTCGGTGTAAAATGGCTCCGCATTTGAGGCAGTACTCATGAAAGCTCATGACTGGGGCATGACATTCCCGGCAGAACATCACCGGTCACCTCCTTCCACCAGTATGCGATTGTGCTTTGAAAACCTAGCCGTTGCGGCAGTCCCTTTGGCTTCAGGGGACGTTCGGTTTATGGGACCCTGTGAATCTGCTTGAGCTTAGACTATCACCCCGGGTTTAAGAAGCCATGGCATCCGGATTAAGCTCGGATTAAGCTTATCAACATCGCTTCCCGGCGGCCGGGGCGAGGGCAATTTTTCAAATTCGCAGCTTATTGCGAATTTGTTTCCCTATTGTATTCCTGACCGCCCCTTGGGGATACAGGGACGAAAGCCGGAGATCTTCAATCTGGCTCCGTATTCTCAAAGTTCGGGAAGCCTCTCAAGACTTGAGGAGCTTCCGGAGGGCTCCGCCCTCTATGGAACGCGGATCAGTGGTGAGCTTATTGAGGAGCTGAAAGAGATCATTTTGTGAATAACGGATCTCTTTTTTGTAGATCAATGAGCTCACTCAGTCGCTCAATGAATTCTTTTTGTGGATAATGAGCTTGTTCAGTCGCTCAACAAGCTTGTTTTGTAGATAAGCGAGCTCGCTCAGTCGCTCAGCAAGCTCTTTTTGTGGATAAGCGAGCTCGCTCAGTCGCTCAGCAAGCTTGTTTTGTGAATAAGCGAGCTTGCTCAGTCACTCAGCAAGCTTGTTTTGTGAATAAGAGAGCTTACTCAATCACTCAGCAAGCTCTTTTTGTGAATAAGCGAGCTCGCTCAGTCGCTCAACAGGCTCTTTTTGTGAATAAGCTTCCCACCCCAACAAAGTTGGGACAGAGCCGAAAGGATGAAAAATGTCTAAGTGCGACCCCTTGCCCCTTAAAGGGGAAACCACAGGCTTTGAAGCAAATCCATTATTTTATCTGCGACGAAGCATGGTGGTTGTCCTTTTAAAGGACGAAAGAATCGCAGTTAGGCTTCGAAGCGACTTTTCGAAGTAGATAGCAAGCTCTCTCAGTCACAACCTGGCGCCGTTTATCGCAAATTACTTTATGGGATATTTGCTTTAATGAGGGAAACGTATCGTTCTTTCGACTTAGTTCTTTCCCAATTTTACTTGACTTTTCACAGCCGGTCTGTCATGACGATTCGGATCCGCACGGCGAACGATGATTTTATCCCGTTTTAATCGCGGCTTAATCCGCCATTGAAGCCCCAATAAACATGCGGCTTTATATTGGAATCAAAAGGAACGGTTGGAGGAGGGTGGCATGAATTCGCTGTTGCAGACGATTGACCGTTTCGACCAGCGTCTTTTGTTGGCGCTTCACCGGAGGCGGGATGGCAAAGGGCGGCGTTTGCTGGAACGCCTCACGCATGGCGGCGGATTGCGCCTCCAAAGCATGATGATCCTCTCCGCCCTCTTGATACCGGCCACCCGGTCTCTGGGCCTGCGATGGGCCGCCGTTCAACTGACAGTCACGCTCCTGGTGCAGCTTCTCAAGGCGGTGGTGGCAAGGGTCCGGCCCTATGAAGCGCTGGCCGGGGTCACCCCGGTCCGGCCGGAGCGCGATTTCTCCTTCCCTTCGGGGCATACCGCCGCTTCCTTCGCCACTGCGGCCGTGCTCGGCGGGGGCTATCCGCCGCTGGCCGGTTGCTGGTTCGCGCTGGCCGCGGCCATCGGATATTCCCGGATCTGGCTCGGCGTTCACTATCCCAGCGACGTCCTGGCGGGCGCGCTCTGCGGCCTGGGAACCGCGCTCCTGATGCTATATAAGTTGAATTAAATATCGATGGAACTCACCCTCGCCCTCTCTTTTTAAGAAAGAGAGGGTAACCCTGAGCCTCCGTCGTCAAACACTGATTGTCTTTTGGTTAAAATCCTTAATTAATAAGCTTTTTACGTAGCCTGGATCCCTCTCGAAAAAGAAAGGAAGAATAGGTCATGGCCGAACCGGCGCTTTCGATTCCGAATATTCTCCGGACCCGGCTTCCGGAACTGCCCTGGCTCCAACGGGCGGTGGTGAAATCCTTATTGCTGGGATGCGGCCGCTGGATCCGGGTCGAAGGGGCCGGAAACCTCGAGCTGGTCGCGGATCCCGCGATCTTCGCGCTGAATCACAACTGCTCCTATGAGACGCTGCTGATCCCCGCTTACCTGCTCTTCCGGCGCAAGGGACGGACCGTCGGTTTCGTCTGCGACTGGATGTTCGGCAAGATCCCGGTCCTCGGCTGGCTTTTCCGGCAAGTCGATCCGATCTATGTCTATAACAAGCCGTCCACGCTCGGCCTGTTGGAGCGGTGCCGGCCCGGGGCGGACCGCCGGCCCGCGGTGAGCGCCCAATGTCTCGACCGCCTGGCGGCGGGCCGCAGTATCGCGCTGTTCCCCGAGGGAACCCGCAACCGCGACCCCCGCAACCTGCTCCGGGGCAGGAAAGGCGTCGGCCGGATCATCCTCGGCAGCGACGCGCCCTTGCTGCCCATCGGGATCGACTTTCCGGCCCGGCTGGAACAGGAACGGATTCCGGCCTGCGGCCCGCTCATCATCCGCTTCGGGACGCCCCGCCGCTTTGAAGCGGAACGGGCCCTCTACCGCCGGCTCGCCGCCGCGTCGGACCTCAGTGAGCGATCGCGCCAGCGCCTGGCGGAGTATCTGGTCCGGCGGGTGACCCACGCCGCGATGACCGAGATCGCCGCCTTATCGGGCAAAAACTATCCGTTTCCAGCTCCGGCCGAGCCCGCCGAGGGGGAACGGTTTTTTCATATGATCCCTGCCGATCACTGAAATCAAAAACAGGAGGAGAGAATCATGGCCTTTACGGAGATTACGACCTTGAAAGTATGCGATGAAACCACCCGCAGCCAGGCGTTGCAAGTGATTGAGCAAGTTTATCTGAAAGAGAAGCAATGGATCCGGCTGCCGGAGAACGAGATCCCCCATAACATCGGAGAATCGGCCCAATACTCCTGGTTTCTGGCCCTGGTCAATCAGAAGCCGGCCGGCGTGATCCGCCTGGTTTACGATCCTTCGCTGGAGTTTCCGCCGGAATTGGAAGTCACCCTGGACGCCGGGGTCGATCTGGACCGGATGGCCCGGGAATGCCGGGTGGCGGATATCGGACGTTTCATGATCGCCCCCGAATTCCGGAAGAACATCCGGGTGGTCCTGAAACTGATGCGCGCCGCCATCCAGGAGGTCGTCGAACGGGGCTATACCCATTTTCTGACCGATGTCTTTGAGAGCGACCCCAATTCACCGTTGCATTTCCACACCAAGATCCTGGGCTTTGAACGCATCGGCAGCCACCTCCGGGGCGAGCTGAACTGCAGCAGCACCCGGATCATTCTGACCCTGGACATTCTGAAGGCTTACCAACGCTTGCGGGAGCGCAAGGACAAGATTTATCTCGAGGTTACCGAGGGCATTCGCGAACTGCTCGATGAAAAATTGGCGAAACGTATCGCCATGTAAGCCGGACGGTGGAAGATGAAAGGACGGCCATTCTGCCAACGATTGGAGCGGGTCTTCGCTGAGACTCCGCTGGTTCACGCGTCCCGGACCGACCGGTTCCTAATCGTCAGCGATCTGCACCTGGGTGACGGCGGATCGCACGACGATTTCCGGCCCAACGCCGAGATCTTCCGCACCGTGCTCGAACGTTTCTATCTCCCCCGGGGCTACCGGCTGATCCTGAACGGCGATATCGAGGAGTTGCAGCGTTTCCCCATGGAACGGATCGTCCGGCGCTGGCAGCCCATTTACCGGCTTTTTGAAGCATTCGCCGCGCAAAACGGCCTCTACCGGATCGTGGGCAACCATGACCGGACTCTGGCGTCCCTGGCGGCACCGCCGGGCGGAGCCAAGGCCTTTCCAGCGCTCAAACTGGAATTCGACCGAAACATCATCTTCATCTTCCACGGCCACCAGGCCACCCTGCTGATGGACCGCTTCAACCTGCTATGCGGCCTGGTGCTGCGGTATATCGCCAATCCGATCGGGATCAAGAACTATGCCCGCTCCCACCGGAGCAAGGTCCGGTTCCAGACCGAACGGCGCGTCTACGGCTTCTCCCGCGATCGTAAGATCGTCTCGCTGATCGGCCATACCCACCGGCCGCTCTTTGAGTCACTGTCCCCGCTGGACGCGCTGCAATTCAAGATCGAACAGCTGTGCCGGGAATACGCCCGTTCCGGCCGGAACGCCCAGGGACAACTGGCCGGGGCGATCCGCGCCTGCCAGTCCGAGTTGAGCTACTGGCTGACGATGAACCGGGCCGAGGCCAGCCGCGGCAGCCTTTATAACCGGGATCTGCTGGTCCCCTGCCTCTTCAATACCGGCGCCGTCATCGGCAAGCAGGGCTTTACCGCCCTGGAGATCGATCGCGGCCTGATCAATCTGGCGCAGTGGACGGAGCCGCAGAAATCCCCGGCGGCCGCGGGAGCCGGATGGCGCCGCCCGGCCGAACCACTGGAAGGCAGCGACTATTGCCGGATCGTCTTGAAACAGGAGCAATTAGATTACATCTTTGCCAGAATCAAGTTATTGGCCTGAATTCACTCAGTGGGTTAGAATGGAGGAAGAAGAGCCGGTCCGCGACGAGCGGCCGCTCTGTCGGAGACATTGCGAAGGCACGAGGGAAAAATCCGCAATCAGCTCATGGCAAACCGCAGGCCCGGGGGAGGAAAACGGCCCCCGCCGGGCCTGCATTGTACTTTTTCCGCAGGCCGTCATGGGATCAATTTAGCTCATCCTGAAAAGCATTTCCGGCGATACTTTAAGTATGGTATGATCATATTTTCCATCCAAATGATGTTTTTAAAATTACAAACCAGGCTAGGAGTTTTTTTGATGCGATTTCCCAAACTTTATTCCCTACAACCGACGACGACACCCCATTCCGATACTCCCGATTCCGGTCTCCTGATCAACCGCGAACTCAGCTGGGTCCGTTTTAACCTCCGGGTCCTGGAGGAAGCCCTGGATCCGGCCAAGCCGCTCCTGGAACGGGTCAAGTTCCTGGCGATCTTTGCCAACAATCTCGACGAGTTCTTCATGATCCGCATCTCCGGGCTTCATCAACAGATCCGTTCCCAGACCGTCAGCCACTCGCCGGACGGGCTGAGCCCGCTGGAACAGCTGAATCAGGTCAACCAGGAACTGTCCCTGTGCCTGAACCGCTTCGCCGAGTGCTGGCACCGCGATCTGCTGCCGCAATTATGGGAGAAGGGAATCCGGATCAACTGTTACGACCGGCTCCAGCCGGAGCAGCGGCGGGCGCTCCGCCGCTATTTCCAGCAGGAGATCTTCCCGGTATTGACCCCGCTGGCGTTCGATCCGGGGCACCCTTTCCCGCATATCTCGAACCTCAGCTTGAATCTGGCCTTCGTGGTCACCGACCCGGCCAGCGGGGCCGAAAAGTTTGCCCGGCTGAAGGTGCCGGATCTCCTGCCGCGCTTCCTGCCCCTGCCGGATGCGGATTGCGACGCGGCTGCGCCGGGGGAAACGGCCGATTTCATCTGGCTGGAAGAGGTGATCGCCGCCAACGCCGACCTGCTCTTCCCGGGGATGCAGATCGAGGCGGCCTATCCGTTCCGGGTGACCCGCGACGCCGATCTGACCATCGAGGAAGACGAGGCCTCCGATCTCTTGGAGACCATTCAGGAGAGCGTCGAAATGCGCCAATTCGGCTCCGTGGTCCGGCTGGAGATCACCCGGGCCATGCCGGAACGCATCCGCAGCCTGTTGCTGGAGAATCTGGATCTGGCCCCTTATCAGCTCTATACCGTGGACTGCCCGCTGGGAATGGCCGCGCTGATGGAACTGGCCAAGCTCGACCGGCCCGATCTGAAGGATGCGCCGTTCACGCCGCGCCTGCCGGAGTTTCTGAGCCGCGGCGAGAGCATCTTCGGCGCGCTCCAGCGGCGGGATATCCTGCTGTATCATCCCTATGACAGTTTTAACCCGGTGGTCGAATTCATCCGCGAAGCGGCGCGCGACCCCCAGGTGCTGGCCATCAAACAGACGCTGTACCGGGTCGGAGCCAACTCGCCCATCGTCGACGCCTTGCTGGAAGCCAGGGAGAACGGCAAGCAAGTGGCGGTCCTGGTGGAACTGAAGGCCAGGTTTGACGAGGAGAACAATATCCTCTGGGCCCAGGCGTTGGAACAGGCCGGGGTCCATGTGGTCTACGGCCTGATGGGCCTGAAAACCCACGCCAAAATGTGCCTGGTGGTCCGGAAGGAGCCCGGCGGCCTGGTCCGCTATGTCCATCTGGGCACGGGCAACTACAATCCCGTCACCGCCCGGCTCTATACCGACCTGAGCTATTTCAGCCGCGATCCGGCGCTGGGATCGGATGTTTCCGATCTCTTCAACGCCATTACCGGCTATTCGCACAAGAGCGACTACCAGAAGCTGATTGCCGCCCCGGCGGCGCTGCGCCGCCAGATTCTGGCCCGGATCGAGCGGGAGATCGAAAACCACCGTCAAAACGGCGGCGGCTATCTGGCCTTCAAGATGAACTCCTTGGTCGACCCGGAATGCATCCGGGCGCTCTACCGGGCTTCCCAGGCCGGGGTGCGCGTCGAGTTGCAGGTCCGGAGCATCTGCTGCCTGCGTCCGGGCGTCCCCGGCGTCAGCGAGAATATCCGGGTCACTTCCATCGTCGGCCGGCTGTTGGAGCACGCCCGCATTTACTACTTTCGCAACGGCGGCGCTGACGAAGTCCTGCTCGGCAGCGCCGATCTGATGCCGCGCAACCTGGACCGGCGCGTCGAAGTCCTCTTCCCCGTGACCGACGCGGCCTTGCGCGAAATGCTGATCCACGGCATCCTGCAGTTGCATCTCCGGGACAACTGCCAGAGCCGGCTGTTATTGCCGACCGGTCAATATCAGCGGATCGCGCCCGGACCGGATGAGGTCCCGCTAAACTCCCAGCAATGGCTGATGGAGAATGACTGGTTCACGGCCGAACCGGCCGGCCCCCGCTGGGCTGCCGCAGCCCAGGAAGCAGCCGCCGCCGGCGAGCCCGGCGCTTCCCAATGAAAATTGCTCTGATTGATGATTTCGACGGCGACCCCGATCTACTCCGGCTGTTGATCCGCCATGCCCGGAGCCGGGGAGCCGATCATGTCTGGACCGATGCGCCGCTCGCTACCGGCTGCTCTCCCAATGCCGTCCTCGACCTGATCCGCGCCGGGCAAGTCTCCGGCCTGCTCACAGAGTCCGACATCCGGGTCATCAAAGCCAGGCAGCGTTCGAACAAACTCCGCCAATCCGACGACCCCGAAGGCTGGCTGCTGGCACGTTGGGTCTATGACCTGCTGACGCCGGAAAACCGCCGCCAGCTCCGTTTGTTGACCCGCTCCGTCCGGCTGCGGGCCGGAATGCTCCGGCTCCTGTGGCTGAATCCGGGCGAACCGGACCCGGCTTCCTTGTCCGACGAGGCGCTGTTCAACTTGGCAAGGCGCGCCGATACTGATATAATGATCGGTAGATTCGGCCCGGAACCGTTCCTCAAGAAACTTCACCACCTGCAGATCATCAATCCCGGCCGCCCGGAAGCGGCGCCGGGATGGCTCGTTTATCCGCTGGTGAGCATCCGCGGCCAGAACGTGAATCTGAAGCACCAGCGCGTCCGGATCCCGGCTCCGCTTCGTTCGCGACCCAAGGCCTGGGCACTCCCGGCGCTGCCCCCGCTCTGGAACGGCTTGATTGATTCCGGGCGGCGGCGGCCGCCGATCCGGAGCAACGTTGCGCCGGTGAAGCCGGCCCGGCCCCATTGCGCCTTTCCCGGGCCGGAGGAAGATTCGTGGCAGACGGTTTTGGAGTTTGCCACCGGGTTCCTGTGCGACCGGGAAGAACTGATCGCCCATTCCCTGCAAGTGACCCGGCTGGCCTTGATACTCTTCGACCAATTGCCGTTCTTGCACCGTTTGGGCGCGGCGGACCGCAGCCGTTTGCAGTATGCGGCCATGCTCCATGATATCGGAAAGGTGGCCGGCCCGCAAGCCCATCACCTATCCACGCTGCATATCATCCTGCACAGCCGATTGCTTCCGTTCCCGGAGCAGGAACGGGCGGTCATCGGACTGATCGCCCGCTACCATCGGCAGGCTCATCCCAATCCGCGCCATGAGGGTTATGGAACGTTGCCGGCCGGGCTCCGGCAGACCGTCATCATGCTGGCGGCCCTGCTGCGCCTGGCCGACGGCCTGGACCACTCCCACCGCCAGGCCATCCACGACCTACGCTGCCGGGACGATGGCGGGACGCTGCGGATCGATTGCCGGACGGCACTGCCCGCTGCCGGCGAACCGGAACGGGCGTTGGCCAAAGGCGATCTTTTCGAGAAGGTTTTTATGAGAAAGCTGGTTATTCAATGGCAGATTTGTTGAAAGACCCCGCCGGCCGGCGGGTCGGCTTTATCGATATCGGGACCAACTCCATCCGGCTCCTGCTAGTGAAGCATGATCCGGAGTATTCCTACCGGGTTCTCACCCAGCAGAAGGAGACGGTCCGGCTGGGAGAAGGGGAATTCAGCGACGGCCGGCTCCAGCCCGAAGCGATGCAGCGGGCGATCCTGGTCTGTCGCAAATTCACCGAGCTGGCCAAGGCCCAGGGCGCGGAACACCTGGTGGCCGTCGCGACCTCGGCCACCCGGGATGCGGTCAACCGCGATGAATTCCTGGCCCGGCTCGAGAGCGAGGCCGGCTTGCGAGTGCAAGTCATCTCCGGCCGGGAGGAAGCGCGCCTGATCTATTTGGGCATCTGCAGCGGCATCCACATCGGCGGCCGCCAGGCGTTCTTCATCGATATCGGCGGCGGCAGCACCGAAGTGATCGCCGGCGACCAGCACCAGTATCAGTACCTGGACTCCTTGAAGCTCGGAGCCATCCGCCTGACCCAAACCTTTCTGGCCGGTGAGAAAGGGCCGATCGCCCCGGCCCGCTACGGGGCCATTCAGGAGCACGTCCGGCACGTGGCGGTCCGTTCCCTGCAGCAGTTGCGCAACTACCCGCTGGGGCTGGCCTACGGCAGTTCGGGAACGATCGAGAACCTCGCCGAGGTGACGTGCCGTCATTTTTATAAACGCCGGCTCCAAAAAGACGACACCATCTCCACCGACCAGCTCAGCCAGGTAATCCGGATGCTTTGCGCGTTGCCGCTGGAAGAACGGCGCAAGGTCGACGGCTTGAACCCGGAGCGGGCCGATATCATCATCGGCGGCGCGGCGATCATCGAAACCATTCTCCAGGAATTGCGGATCGCCGGTTTTGCCGTGAGCGAGCGCGGCCTGCGGGACGGCCTGCTCCTGGATTATCTGGCGCGGCACCACAACCAGGTCCCGTTGCGGCTGCAAAGCGTCTTGAAACTCGGCCGGTCCTGCGGCTTCGACGAGCCTCACGCCGCCAAGGTGGCCGCCCTGGCGCTGCAGCTCTTCGACGAAGCGGCCCGGCTCGGACTCCATGGCTATGACGCGGCCGAACGCGAACTGCTGGAGTACGCCGCCCTGCTCCATGATATCGGAGCTTTCGTCTCCTATACCAACCACCAGGCCCACAGCTATTACCTGGTCAGCAACGCCGATCTGCTGGGTTTCAACCAGGAGGAGATCGCCATCGTCGCCGCGACCGCCTTCTATCACCGCAAAGCCATACCCCGCAAGAAGCATCCCCAATTTGCGGGACTGCCCAAGGCCGCCCAGAAAAAAGTGACCGTCCTCAGCGTATTGTTGCGGATTGCCGAAAGCCTCGACCGCAGCCACGGCGGGATCATCCGCCGGGTCGGGCTGGCCAAGGGGACGGCGGACAAAGTCATCCTGCAATTGGAAGCGGAGCAGGATTGCCATTTGGAACTCTGGGGCCTCCAGAACCATGCGGCGGCTTTCGCGGAAGCCTTCGGGCGACCGCTCCAGATCCGGGTGGGCGGCAATTCCCGGCCGTAGGAACTTTCCCGGGACTCCCCGCGCTTTCTTTTCCCCCGCTCATGCATAATTCGACTCCGGAAAACCGCATAATAACCGGGAGCGGACGAGAAGCCGGCGTCCGTTTCAACCGCACCGGGCAAATTACAGTAAAGGCTGGTTGGCCTTTGGGGAACCAGCGGAGTCCATGCCGTGAGACAACGATCCCTGCCACTATCCATCCTTCTACTGCTGACCTTGTGCCTGATATGGGCCAGCCCCGCGCAAGGTTCCGCGGCGGCACCCGGAAAACAACTGATCATGATCGAGCTTCCCGGCCTGGAACTGGCCGAACTTCCTGGCGACTTGCCCCATCTGGCGCGGTTGGCCGCGGAAGGATCCGTTGGGCTGATGCCGGTTCCCCGGCGGATAGGGTCCGGCGAGAACTCCCTCGGCGATTCCTTGCTGGGCAAGCTGGCGATGGGCCCGGCCGTGACCGTCGCCCGCGACGCGTCCGGACTCACCTACCGCCGTCTGTCCGCCGGCCGGACTGAAATCATCATCCTCCGTTCCTCCATCCCGGGCGAAGCGGCATCATTCCGGCGAGTCTTCGGAGAATACGCCCCGTTGCCAGGTTATCGGGAACTTTGGAAATCCCATGACCGGTTCGTCGGCCGCCTGATGGCGGCGGAGGATTCGACGGAACGGACCTTTTTGCTCTACTCGTGCCCCGCCCTCCGGCATCCAAACCCTGCGCTTCCCGAACCCCGGCTGGCGACGGTGATCCTGAACGGGTCCGGCTGGGGCGGCGGCGTTTTGTACTCTCCCGGCACCCGCCGGAAGGGCTTCATTACTTACAACGATCTGCGCCAGGCCATCCTGCATACTTTGAATCCCGCATCCCGGCCCAGTATCCGGCTGAAACCCGCCGCAGGCTCATGGCGGGCCGTGGCCCGGAGCCGCCGGCCGCTGCTCCAGAATTACCTGGTCCGCTGGCCGCTGTTGACCGGGTACGGCTATGGATTGCTGGGGGTGATCCTGTTCCTGGCGGCCGGCTGGTGGCTTCGCCTGCCCGCTTCGGTCATGCGCGTGCCGGCCTGGCTCTACCTGTACCTGTTGACCTTTCCGGCCGCCTTTTCGCTGGAATCGTTGCTCGATCCCATTCATTGGAGGACCATCGTCGGGCTGACCCTGGCGCTCACCGCAGCGCTCTTTGCCCTCTGCTATTCCATGGCCGGAAGAGACATGCTGCGTACGCTGGCTCTCATCGCGTTATTCACCGTGGTGCTGGTCTGCGGCGACGCGCTGGGGAACGGCCGGTTGGGGGCCAAGTCGTTTCTGGGCTACTCCGTGGTGACGGGAGGACGTTTTTACGGGATTGGCAACGAATCCATGGGAATTCTGCTGGGCGCCTATATCGTGGCGGTCTCGGTACTGCTGCCCAAGTTGGGCCGCAGCGGGCGGGCGGCTCTGGAGCCGGCGGCCTGGCTCATCGGCCTGCTCCTCGTCCTGCCTTGTTGCGGGGCGGACGTCGGCGGCGGGATCACCGCCTTGCTGGGTTTGGGGATGACCAATTCCTTATGGCTGAAAGAACCGCTCCGCCTGCCGCGCCTGGCCCGGCTGGGCGGCGTCACCCTCGCCTTCCTGGCGCTGGCCGGAGCCTGGGACCTGACGTTCGGCCGGGAGACCCCGAGCCACCTGGGGCAGCTCATTCTGGCGGTTCAGGTTCACGGCGGGGCCGCCTTCCTCACGATGGCCGGCCGGAAACTGGCGATGAACCTGGGACTCTTAACTCAAACTCCGCTGACCGTCGTGCTCATCGCGCTGCTCCTGGCCATCCCTTACCTGTACCGGCACCCTCCGGCGGCCCTCCGGAAATTCATCGCCGGCAATGCCGCCATCGCCTCGGGCTTCACCGGGATCTGCCTCACGGCGCTCATCGGCTTCCTCGTCAATGACTCCGGCATCGCGTCCGCGGCACTGACTTTTATGTTTGGCCTGGGAATGCTGTTTGCGGTATGGATCCGGGACCGGACCGGGAACGCCGGCCCTCCCGAGACCGGGCCATAAAAAAAGCTCCCTCCTTTTTTCGGGAGAGAGCTAAATCAGGGATTAAGGTCTACTGGGGCGAACTCCATCCGACATTGGGTTGATGATTGTCGATCTCAACTCAGAACTGCCGTGAACGAAGGGGAGCAATTCGCCAAGTTGGCGCCGGAAAGCCCAAAAGGACGCCGGCGCCGCGCGAAGGGTATCTTCATGTACGAAAATTTTATTAAATCCGGGCAATTTTGTCAATATTGAATGTAAAAAAAGTAATGAAAAATGGGAGATTGTTTTGTAACATTTGTAATCATAAAAAAAGACGTCTAAAACGCCTCAACTTCCCCATCGATGATTCACCTGGCAACCCAGAGCCTTCAGCGGCGCTCGCCGGTGGAAGCCCGAAAGATAACTTCGGTCGCGATATGGATCAGCTCCGCCGGGTGTTCCGGGTGCCCCATGCGCCATAGCAGTTGCTCGGCGGCCCGGCGGCCGAGCGCTTCCTTATGAATCCTGACCGTGGTCAGGTGCGGCTCCACCACGGTCGCTTCGAAGATATCGTCAAAACCGGAGACCGCCACTTCCGCCGGAACGTTCAACCCCCGCTCCTTCAACACCTTGATCAATAGGATGGCGGTCCGGTCATTGGCGCAGACAAAAGCCGTCGGCCAATCGTTAAAATTGGCCAGCCGGGCGCGCACCTCCTCCAACTGCTGGTAATGATAGGGTTGCGGATCAATGATGCAGCAGCGCGGGTCCGGCGCCAGACCGCTATCCTCCAGTGCCTGGCGAAAACCGCGCCAACGCTCGAAATAGCTCCGGCAAAAATGGATGTCCCCGATAAAGCCCAACCGGGAATGGCCCTGCCCGATCAGGGTCCGGGCGATCCGGCAAGTGCTTTCTTCATTCTCCATCAGGATGGTGTCCCGCTGCCATTCGCTCCCGGCCAGCTCCAGGGCGGCGTCGATGTAGACGGCGGGCAGTCCCGAGCCGAGCAGATCCCGGACGTAGTCGGCCCGCAGCGTGCCGAGGACGATCATGCCGTCAGCGCAGTCCGGCGCGAGGCTTTGGGGCAAAAGATGCGCTTCCAGATCGGTCTGCTTGATATAGTTGAAGATCAGGTTGTAGCCGGCCTGATTCAGCGTATCGACCGCGCCGCGGGAGACAATCGACCAGTACGAAGCGTCCACGAATTGTTCATGGGTCACCACGACAATGTGGCCGGTCCTTTTGTGACCCGTCTCGCCGATCAGCGGCAAATTCTTGAGCTTCTTATACCCCATCTCCGCCGCTTTTTCCAACACCAGCTTTTGGGTCGCCTCGGCGATGCTGGGGTGGTCATTCAGGGCTTTGGAGACTGTATTTCTGGATAAACCGAGGCTGTCCGCGATATCCTGTGCGGTGACCTTCTTTTTCATGGGCGACCTTCCCACCGGTGACTTATAAGTTAAATTCGGCCTGATGAAACAGGAAGGGATTTCATTCACCTTATTACCGCTATAATAGGATGAATAGATTCCGCTTTCGATTTCATTTGCAGGTAGACTTGGGAATGCAAATCGTAGTGAAGAAATTTATTGCATCCTTTCGTTGCAAATCCAACAATTGGATTTGCAACTATCATAACTGGAAAAAATCGAAAAGTCAATCACGGTTTCGGCCAAATTTTACATTTCTTATTTACAAATGTTACATTATCGTTTACTTCGTCCATTTCCAGCATGACCGGATTGCCGGTTCTTCCATCCCGGCAAAAACGGCATGTGTTGCGCCACGGGTCACTCGGTCGCCGCGAAGCGCAAGCCGATCATGAACATGATCCCGAGCCGTCGGAGCAGTGCTGTTGCGTTTCGCTGATTCGCTTGATACACTAAGATCGTCACTCATCGCCGAACGCAATGCCAAAGGAGGCGCACCCTTTTGAAACAAAACAAATACGACGATAGCGAATTTTTCAACAAATACAGCCAGATGGCCCGTTCCATCGGCGGGCTGGAGGCCGCCGGGGAATGGCATGTTTTCCGGGTGATGCTTCCCGAATTTTCGGGTAAGCGGGTCCTGGATCTTGGCTGCGGTTTCGGCTGGCACTGCCGTTACGCCCGCGAGCAAGGCGCCCGTTCGGTGCTGGGCGTCGATCTATCCGAGAAGATGCTGGCGCGCGCCCGGGCCGCCACCGCCGATCCCGCCATCGAATACCGCCGACTGGCGATCGAGGACATCGACTTCCCCGCCGCCGGGTTCGACATCGTGGTCAGTTCCCTGGCCCTGCATTACGTCGAGTGCTTCGACCTCGTCTGTCAGAAAGTCCAGCACAACTTGACGCCGGGCGGCCATTTCGTATTCTCCGTCGAACATCCCATCTTTACTGCCCGCGCCGCCCAGGACTGGCACTACGGCCCCCAGGGCGAGAAACTGCACTGGCCGGTCGACGACTACCAGACCGAAGGCGCCCGTACCGCCAGATTCCTCGATGAGGATGTCGTCAAATACCACCGGACCCTCGCCAGCTATCTCAACACCCTCATCGCGGCCGGCTTCCGCATCACCGAAATCGCCGAACCTGTCCCGTCCCCGGAAATGCTGGCGCAGCACCCCGACTACCGCCACGAACTGCGCCGCCCCATGTTCCTGCTCGTCGCGGCGGTGAAGGATTAGGAATGCACTTGCTTTCGACAAATTGATATGCCGGCCTCAAAAAACGCCTCCGTCATCCCCATTCCATTCTAACTCCCCCACATCCTCAATAAAATTCATAACGGAATTGAGATGTGGGGGGATCAAGGAGAATGAACAAAGACTTTCTCACCGATAGCCAGGGCATACCGGTCAGTGACGATCAACATTCCTTAAGCCTCGGCCCAAGCGGCCCGATCGTAATGGCAGATCCGGTTTTCCTCGAAAAGCTGGCCCACTTTGACCGCGAACGCGTTCCCGAAAGAGTGTTGCACGCCAAAGGCGCCGGAGCGTTCGGCTTCTTCCGGCCTTACCAGTCCATGGCCCAATTCACCAAGGCCGACTTCCTGCAGAGTCCCGAAACGATAACCCCGGTTTTCGTCCGGTTCTCGTTGGCCGGCGGCTCGCAGGGCGGCGCGGATACCGTCCGGGACATCCGGGGCTTCGCGGTGCGGTTTTATACGGACGAAGGCAACTACGACCTCGTCGGCAACCACGTTCCGGTATTTCCGTTCCGCGACCCGCTCCAGTTTCCCGATTTTGTGCACGCCATCAAACCCGATCCGGTCTCCAATATCCGGGGCGGACCGATCGGGACCAGCCGTTTCTGGGATTTCATGTCACTGCGGCCCGAATCCATGAACTTTCTCAGCTACTTGTTTTCGGATATCGGAACGGTCCAAAGCTACCGGACCATTCAGGGTTTTGGCATTAATACCTTCAAGTGGGTCAACTTGCGCGGGGATGAGGTATCCATCAAGTACCACTGGGAGCCTTGCGCCGGAGTCCAATGCATCGACAGCCGGACCGCCACTCAACTGGCGGGAAGCGACCCCGACATCGCCGGCAGGGATCTCTTTGAGACCATCGCCGCCGGTCAACCGGTCGAATACGAGCTGTGCGTCCAGATTATGAACGTGTCCGATGCAGCCAATCAACCGTTCGATCCCCTGGATCCCACCAAGATCTGGCCCGAAGACATGATTCCGCTGCTGCCGGTGGGAATGATGACGCTCAATAAAAATCCCGGGGACTTCTTCGTCGAAGTCGAGCAGGCCGCCTTCTCCCCCGCCTCCCTCGTCCCCGGGATCACACTTTCAAACGATCGCATCCTGCAGGGCCGGGTCTTTCCCTATGGCGATACCCAGCGCTACCGGATCGGCCCCAACTATGCCAACCTGCCCATCAATCGCCCGCGCCATCCGGTGCACCACAAAATGCAGGCCGGACCGATGCAAACCCGCTGCAATGACGGCATCGCCAATTACCTCCCCAACACTCTGGGCGGCGGAATGCCCCTGCCCGCCCCGGAGCGCGGCTGTCCCGCCCCCCAGTTCGCCTCCGGCGAAATCGCCCGGACCGAACCCGAGGGCGACGACTACTATCAACCCGGCTGCCGCTACCGGAACATGACCGAGCTGGAAAAGCAACATTTCGTCTCCAACATCGTCGAAAACCTCAGCCAGGCCTACGAACCGATCCAAAACCGCATGCTCGAACATTTCCTGCGCACCGACCCCGACCTCGGCCGCAGAATCGCCCAGGGGATTCAGACGGTACCGTAATGACCGTTTGGTTGCTTCCTGCCATGCTTACGTTAAAGGGTTCCACGATTCCTCCCGCCTTCGCGTTGAAGGCGGGCGACCTTTTTCCGGGGCAACGGCGTTCGCTTCAACGGATGTGATTTGCGAAAATCATGCCGCTTCACCTAGTTCCGCAAATCATGATAAAAAAAACGGGCCGTTGCATCCCGGATGAAAGCAGCGGCCCAAAACCTTCCTTTACTCCCTCATCTCCTCCCTCCCAACGATCCTCCACCCCTTGCCCCGCCGCTCCAAGGTCAACCGCTCCAGGCTCCTCCGGAACCGCCACCCCTCCTCGGTAAACTCCCGCCAGCGCAAGCGGACCGCCACCACCGCCCGCGAATCGTCCCGCGACAGCAGCCGCAATCCCTCCAGATCGGCGACGGGCGCCAGCGCCACCGCCTCCGCCAAGGCCATCCGGCGTTGCCACGCCCGGCGAAAGTCCCGGCTCCAGCGTTCCGCTTCCCCGGCGGCAGCGGCCGCCACCGGCCGCCGGCTCTGATCGTAAAATTGCCTGGCGATCCCCTGCGGATCCGCCAAAGGCCGATCCTCTCCAGCCAGCCAAAGGCTCAACGCCCCCAGCGCCAAAATTCCGCCGCAGGCCGTCGCCAGGATGCGGCCGGCCCGCCGCGCCAAACAGCGCCTCCGATAGCCCCGGACGACGGTCCGCTCCCGCTCCTCCACCCCGGCCGGCGACGCCGGAAGAACCTCCCGGCGGGCCAGCAACTCCTCCCAGACCCGTTCCACTTCGTCCGTCCCCGGCCGACGTTCCGGATCCGGCCCCAGCAACGCCAGCACCAGCCGCGACGCTTCCGCCGGAATGCCCGGCCGGAAGACTTCGGGTGGAATCAGCTCTCCCTTGCGCAAGGCGGCCGTGGGCCAGCCCCGCCGCAGCTCGTAAGGGAGCCGTCCCGTCCAAAACCAATAGATGATCAAGCCCAGATAATACCGGTCCCCCGCCGCGCCCGATCCGCCGGAACGATACTCCTCCGGCGGCCGGCACTCCGCCAGCCCCTGCGGCAGCTCCAGTTCGGGCCGGACCAGATGTTCCCGGAACCAGGGATCGGGCATCGCTACCGCCCGGCCGTCATAACGCAACCGCCGCCAATCGGGCCGTCCCACCGCCAGGCCCGCCCGGTGCAACCGGGCATAGTCCCGGATCAGCGCCCGGACCCCGCGCAACAGGCTCTCGGGATCAGCCAGCCGTTCCGCCGCCCGGTCGAGCGGCCGGCTCCGCCGCAGCGGCCAGCCCAGCCAATACCGCTCCTGATAGGCCAGAGGCCCCGCCACCGGCAGGATCCCCGCTCCGTCCGGCGGGACCGGATGAACCAGCGCCCGCCGCTCGGCCTCGCTCCGCAGCCAATTCAAGTCGGCGCTGCCCGGCCGGCCGTTCAACCGTTCCCAATGATACAACGCCAGGCCATCCGCGGCTTGCCCGCACTGAAAGACGACTCCGTCCTCCGACTGCTCCCCAAGGAACAACCATTCGCTCAAAGTATTTTCCACCTCTTCCACGAGGTAGAGTACCCAAAAAACTCCCACCGGATTCCAGCGGTCCGTTCCTTCCCCAGTCTTCTCCCCCGGACACTTGCCAGTGATTAACATCCGGTAAAAAATCTTGACCGTCTGCCAATCCGATCATATAATTCAACTAATTGACTGGAATCGTCGAAAAGTTAGGGAGGTGGAGCCATGACCGAAGCATTGACCAGCGAGAAGCATCAGTGCATCTTGGATGCGGCCCAGCAACGGTTCGCCCGTTACGGGCTGGCCAAAGTGACCATGGATGAGATCGCCCAGGATCTGGGAATGGGCAAAGCTTCGCTTTATTACTATTTCCCCACCAAGGAGAGTATCTATAAGGAAGTGATCACCCGCGAGCAGAACCGTTTCATCGAGCAGATGGCCGCCCTGCTCCGGGAGCCACGGCCGGCCGGCGCCAAGCTCCGGCTGTATCTCGAGCGGCGCTGGGTCTACCTGAATGAGCTGTTGAACCTGAGCGCCATCAACGTCCATACCATTCACCAGATGAAACCGCTCTTCGGCGATTTATACCAGAGGTTCGGCCAGCGCGAAAGGGCCCTCATCCAGCAGATCCTGGACGAAGGCAGGGAGACGGGCGAATTCGCCGTCGCCGACAGCTGCCAGACCGCCGCGGTCATCCTAAATATGCTGCGCGGCCTGCGGTTTTACTATTTCAAGACCACCGACGCCCTCACGGTGGGTTCGCCGGAATACCAAAAACTCTGCGCCGACGTCGCGCTGATGACCGAGATCATCCTGCACGGCATCACCGCGCCGGCTCAGAAATAAAGGCTCGATCCATCGGCGCCGCAATCCGTTTTGGAGACACTCCAAAGCGGTTGCGGCCCATTCCTCATCGTGCGAGAAATCAGTCGCCATTTCTCCGGAAAGGGAGTATCCATAATGAAAATTGCTTTCGCCAAAAATCTGTTCATCCCGGTCGTCCTCGTCCTGGCCCTGGCGGCCGGGGGCGGCTGGTACTGGTATACCAGCATGAGCGGGTATATCGAGACCGACGACGCCATCGTCGACGGCTACCAGGCGACTATCGGCTCGAAGATCCTGGGCCGGATCGCGGGCCTCCTGGTCAAGGAGAACCAAAAAGTCCAGGCGGGCCAGACCCTCGTCCAGCTGGACGACTCCGATCTGCGGGCCCAGGAGAACCAGGCCCAGGCGGCGCTGGCCTATGCCCAGCAAAACGTGAACCTGGCCCGGGTCAACCAAGCCAAGGCCCAGGAGGATTTCGCGCGGGCCGCGGCCCAATTCAAAGCGGGCTTCATCTCCAGGGAACAATATGACCACGCCAAGAGCGCCCTGGATGTGACCCGGGCGCAGATCGCCATCGCCCAGAGCCAGGTGGCCAGCGCCCAAAGCCAGCTGAACGTGGTCCGGACCCAACTGCTGAACACCCGGATCGCCGCCCCCATGGGCGGCGTAATCTCCAAACGCTGGGTGATGACAGGCGATGTGGTGCAGGCCGGCCAATCGATCTTCTCCATCTATGACGTGCAACACGTCTGGGTCACCGCCAATTTTGAAGAGACCAAGCTGGCGCGGTTGCGAGTCGGCGAGCCGGTGGCCATCGCCGTCGACGCCTATCCCGGAGCCCGCTTCCAGGGCCGGGTCCAGGAGATCGGCGCCAATACCGCCGCCCAATTCTCGCTGATTCCGCCGAATAACGCCTCGGGCAACTTCACCAAGATCACCCAGCGGATTCCGGTCAAGATCACCTTCGCCTCGCTCTCCGCCGCCCAGCCGCTCCTGCCGGGCATGTCGGTCGAGGTCAAAGTGAAGGTGAACTAAATGGCAGTCCATCATCTGCTGCAGCGCAAGCTGATCAGCCGCTTCGCGTCGCTCCACCCCGAGCACGAGTCCTACCGCTGGTGGGTCCTGGCCAATATCATGGTCGGCACCTTCATGGCGGTCCTGGACGCCACCATCGTCAATGTCGGACTGCCCAAGATCATGGCGGCCTTCGGCGCCAGCCTGGATAAGATCGAATGGATCTCCACCGCCTATATGCTGGTCTTCGCGGTGATGCTGCCCACCTCCGGCTGGCTCGCCGATCATTTCGGCTACAAGCGGTCGTACTTCACGGCGCTGCTCCTGTTCACCGCCGGTTCGCTCCTTTGCAGTCTCGCCTGGAACGAAAACTCGCTGATCTTCTTCCGGGTCATCCAGGGCGCCGGCGGCGGCCTGATGATGCCGGTCGGCATGGCCATCGTCACCCGGGAGTTCCCGCCGGAACAACGCGGCATGGCCCTGGGTTTCTGGGGGATCGCCGCCGCCGCCTCGATCTCGCTGGGGCCGCTGATCGGCGGCTATCTGGTGGATAATCTGAGCTGGCAGTCGATCTTCAGCGTCAATGTCCCGGTGGGTCTCTTCGGCATGCTGGCGACGCTCGTCATTCAGCGGGAATACCGGACCGAGACCTCCCGCTCCTTCGATCTGGTCGGCTTTCTGTCGATGGCGTTTTTCCTGACCTTTCTGTTGATCGCCCTCTCCGACGGAAATGCCTCCTGGAACATCGGCGGCTGGACCTCCCCGTTCATCCTGGGCTGTTTCGCCGTCTCCCTGGTCGGACTGGTGATCTTTCTTTACACCGAGTTTACCGTGGCGCATCCCTTGATCGAGCTGCGCCTGCTGAAAAATTTCAATTACGGCATCTCCTGCCTGGTCCTGTTCATCTTCGGCCTGGGGATGTTCGGCAGCACCTTCATCCAGCCGATGTATCTCCAGAATTCGCTGGGCTACACCGCCCTGCAGGCCGGCGCGGTCTTCCTGCCGGTCGGGATCATTCAGGGGCTGATCTCGCCGATCGCCGGGAGCCTGGCCGACAAGATCAATCCCAAGGTCCCGACCATCCTGGGGATTATCCTGATGGCCGCCAGCCTCTACTTGAACAGCTTTCTGTCGCTCTTCTCCGAGCGGGAGCAGATCATGATCCCGCTCTATCTGCGCGGCTTGGGAATGGGGATCCTTTTCACCCCCTTAAGCACCCTGGCCCTCTCCCAGATCCCCCGCGAGAAGATGGCCCAGGCCTCGGGGATCTTCAATGTCATCCGCCAGGTGGGCGGGAGTTTCGGCGTGGCCATGCTGGGGACGATCCTCACCCAACGCCAGATCTTCCACACCGCCATCGCCGGCCAGGCGGTGCGGCTGGAGTCGCCGGTCTTCAAAAATACGCTGAACGCCGTGATCAGCTTCGCCAAGGCGATGGCCGGCGGCCCGGCGTACCATACCGCGATTCGCGCCTATAACGACACTCTCCGGGCCGAGGTGCTGATCATCAGCCATCTCTCCAAGCAAGCATTCGTGCAGGCGGTCAACGATTGTTACCTAGTGACCGCGGTGGTCACCACCATCGGGATCATTCCCATCCTTTTCCTGAAGGTCAATAAAAAAAAGACCGCCGGCCATGGCGCGCCGCCCAGTGTGGAATAGAGCGGAGCTTGGACCCTTTGGAAAAAAGCAGGCGGCCACCGGGCCGCCAGTTTTTTTCGATGCAGTTTATTGAAGCGGGAGAGACGGCGGGCAAGGAGGCGACGCTCCCTCGGCCAGCAGCTCCTGGAGGATCTGAACGTCGCTGAAGGGTTGATAGACCGATCCCCGGACCAGATACTGCTCATGGCCTTTGCCGGCCACGATCACGAAGTCCCCCGGCTGCGCCAGTTCCAACGCTTTCCGGATCGCGTTCCGCCGGTCCGGCTCGACGATCAAGGCGCGCCGTTCCTCCTCCCCCATCCCGCGCTGCACATCCTCGAAGATCTGCCCGATATCTTCGTGGTATAGATTATCCGAGGTCAGAATGGGAATATCGGCGTTCTGCACCGCGATTCGCCCCATCAGCGGCCGCTTCAAGCGGTCTTTCTCGCCTTCGCAGCCGAAGACGATGATCCGCCGCCCGCTGCACTGCTCCCGGGCCATCTCCAGGATGCTCTCCAGCGCCGCCGGATTATGGGCGAAATCCACCATCACCCGGAACGGTTGACCGCAGCGGACCTCCTGGTAACGACCGGGCACTCCCGGAAAACGGGGCACCGCCGCCGCGATCGCCGGGAGCGGCACGCCCTCCCGCCAGGCCACGGCCACCGCGGCCAGGATATTATAGCGATTGAAACGGCCCGGCAACGAGGTGGCGATCCGGCATTCCCGGCCGCATAACTCCAGCGTCAGGAGGCTCTGCCTCTCTTGCCGGTCGGTCCGGATCAGCCGGACCATCGCTTCCGGCCCGGCGCCGTAATCATAGACCGGAACCTGGCAAAGCTCCTTTAGCATCGGCCAACTGGGATCCTCGCGGTTGAGCACCGCATACTTGTCCGGCTTGCCGTAAGGGTACAGGTTCCGGAACAGGATGCTCTTGGACTCCAGATAGCTCTGATAATCCTTGTGAAAGTCGAAATGGTCGTGGGTGATATTGGTCAGCACCGCCGCGTCGTATTCGGTGCCGGTCACCCGCTGCAAGGCCAGGGCGTGAGAGGAAACCTCCATGGCCACGGCCTGCATGCCGTTGGCCACCATGGTGGCCAAAGTCCGTTGGAGATCGATGGCATCCGGGGTGGTGCGTTCCGAGGACTCCAGCATCGCGCCGTTCTCGATCCAAACGGTCCCGATCAAGCCGGTGGGAACCTCCGCCGCAGCCAGGATATGTTTGATCAAATGGGCCACGGTGGTCTTGCCGTTGGTGCCGGTGACTCCGATCATCCGCAGCTTTCGCGAGGGCTCGCCGTAAAAACGCGCCGCGGCCAACCCTTCGGCCTCGCGGATCCGCTCCGCCGCCAGCAGCGGGATGGGGGTTTCCCGTTCCACCGGGCCCTCGGTGACCGCCGCCACCGCCCCCTTGCGAATGGCCTCATCCAAATAGAGCAAGCCGTCGGTCTTGTAGCCGTGCACCGCGAAGAACAGATCCCCCGGCCGTACTTTCCGGGAATCATTGGCCAGTCCGGTGATCTCCATCTCCCGGCAGCCTTCGGGAACTGCCACAATCCGAGCCAGTTCGCCCAATTTCATTCCCGCACCCCATTCTCCGCGTTCGCCATCGCTGAGCATATTTTTTTTAAACAGCCGCCAAACTATGCAATTGTTTTCCGGCTGCAACCGCCCTTGAGGAGACTGCGCCGGCCCCCACATATTTCTTCCAGGCGAACCACGCTTTGCCGTTGACGAAAGACCCCGGTCATGGTATATTTTATTCGTATCCAAATAATTTGTATACGAACTATCCCTTTTCCCAACACTGGATGATTCAACCGGCACCCTTGATCCATCGAGTTCCCAACCCCGTTCTATGGTGGAGCTCGGGGCCATCAACCGGCGAACTTTGGAAAACGGACGCCGCAACGGCTTCCCAAATGATAATTCGGAAGTACCGGCACCGAAGAGAGAAAGCATGAGAGGTGATCACCGTGGATGGGGTCAGCCCGCCCTTGTTCTGCCTGTTAATCAAAAACACCTGGCAAAAACTTTCGCGTTATTATAACCAGCGGTTCTCCCCCTATGACCTGTCCGTCCCAAAGGCGTTGCTGCTACTGGAGATCGCCCCCGGGAGCGGCGAGAATCCCAATCATCTCGCCAAAAAACTGGATCTTGAAAATTCCAGCATGACAGGGTTACTGGACCGGCTTGAAAAGAAAGGCTTGATCGCCCGGGAACGCGATCCCCGGGACCGTCGCGGGGTCCTGATCTTTCTGACTTCCGAAGGAGTGCGGGCCCGCGAAACCATCAAAACCCTGGTGGAAGAGCTGGACGCCAAACTTCAGGAAGCATTGACCCCGGAGGAAATTAAAACGTTTCGCAAGGTATTATCGGTCGTAGGAAAGCAAATTTTATAAAGCAGGTGATAGCTTTGGAGAGAAGAGTCGTAATTACCGGCATCGGATTGGTGACGCCGCTGGGATTGACCACCGCCGCCAACTGGGACGCGGCATTGGCCGGACGCTCCGGCATCGGACCGATTACCCGGTTCGACGCCAGCGGGTTCGGAACCCGTTTCGCCGGGGAGGTCAAGGATTTTAACCCGGCCGACTTCATTGAGAAAAAAGAGATCAAAAAGATGGACCGTTTCATCCAGTTCGCCATCGCCGCCGCCACCGAGGCCGTGGCCGATTCGGGCCTGACCATCGACGAAACCAATGCCGAACGGGTCGGCGTCATCGTCGGCTCCGGCATGGGCGGTCTGGAGACACTCGGCAACAATGAGCAGGTTTGTAGCGAAAAAGGGCCGGACCGGGTTTCGGCGTTCTTCATTCCCGGTTGCGTCATTAATCTGGCTCCGGGCCAGATCTCGATCCGCTTCGGCGCCAAGGGCCCCAATTTTTCGCCGGTCTCGGCCTGCGCCACCGGAACGCACGCCATCGGCGAGGCCTTTCATATCATCAAGCGCGGCGAGGCCGATGCCATTATCAGCGGCGGCGCCGAGGCCACGATCACTCCGGTGGCGGTGGCCGGATTCAGCAACATGAAGGCCCTCTCCAGCCGGAACGACGCGCCGGAGAAGGCCAGCCGGCCTTTTGACGCCGAACGGGACGGTTTCGTCATGGGCGAGGGCGCCGGCATCTTGATCCTGGAGGAGCTGGAGCACGCCCGGAAGCGGGGCGCCAAGATCTATGCCGAAGTAGTGGGGTTCGGCATGAACAGCGACGCCTATCACATCACTTCGCCCATTCCCGACGGTTCCGGCGCAGCCCGCTGCATGGAGCTGGCGGTGGCCTCGGCCGGCATCGCCAAGGAAGAGGTCAGCTATATCAATGCCCACGGCACCTCGACGCCGATCAATGACGCTATGGAAACCCAGGCCATCAAGCAAGCCTTTGGCGACCATGCCCGACAGCTGCTGGTCAGCTCGACCAAGTCCATGACCGGCCACTTGCTGGGAGCCGCCGGCGGCGTCGAGACTGCTTTCTCGGCCCTGGCGTTGTACCATCAAATGGTGCCGCCCACCATTAACCTGGAGCATCCGGATCCGGACTGCGATCTGGACTATGTCGCGGGCCAGGCGCGCTCCGCCGAACTCAAGGTCGCCATCAGCAACTCGTTCGGCTTTGGGTCCACCAACGCCTGCGTGGCGTTGCGGCGCTTTACCGAATAACAGAAAACCCGGCCAACGCGAGGCCACTGAAAAAGTCCATTAAATAAAAGAGCAGAAAAAAAGCCTTGGAAATACTATTCAACCGCAGTAATTTCAAGGCTTTTATGATATAATTAAGCTATCAAAACAGGCGGTGAGCAATGATCCGACAACAAAAGCAACTAGTATTAAG